>NZ_JBQERN010000004.1:0-270080 GCF_056535105.1 Ruegeria sp. O5
AACCGCCCACATATCTCTTCAGTTATCCATCAATGTCAAAGAACAAAACACCCAGAGCCAAAAACCAGACCGTAACGCCAATCCCTTAGCGAAACCGCCTAAACCTCAACCTCAGATGCCCACCGTCTCTCCGGTGCGTCTCAACCGTCTTTCCAGTCCGTCAGGCCAACCTCAGTTGCGCCGGTGAAGGGGGTTCTAAGTATTACTCTCAAAACCCGCAAGCGGAAAATGACGTTATTGGTCTTTTTTTTGAATTTTCTTTGTTTATTGTTTTACTTCAACGGCTTACATTCATTCAAAATTGACCTCCACCCTTCTGTCCGGGTACTTTTGGGCACGATCTGACTGGCAAGCCCCATGAGACAAAATGGGCCGACACAAGATATAGAGACTCCGCGATTTCAAGATACAAGTCAGGGCGACTCGAAACGGGAAAACGAGTCGGAACTGCGGCCAGAATCCGGTCAAAAACCTCTCACCCCCGCCGGACGCCTAATACTGCGGGTCGCTCCCTGCCGGGATGTGGACGGAACAGGCACGATGTCCGCTATTGAACGCCCTGTCTTGCGCATCGCCTAAAGATGCGGTCAGGTTCCACCAATTCACTCTTCGATCCGAAAGCAGATCAGCAATGGCGCGCAACATTCAGTTTCCTTTGGTCAGAACCGTCGGATTTGACGGCGCGCTGGTGACCTTTGCGGATAGGATGACCGACACCGCGAACCGGGCAGCACTGGCGTTTCGGTCTGAAGTCGATCGTCTGCACTGGGATGAGGTGACCGAGTCGTCAGCCTCCCTGGGCTCGGCCTTTGTTCGGTTCGACACGCAGCGCATCTCTCATCAGAAGATGCTGCAAAAGCTTCGGGATCTGGTTGACCAGAAGGACTGGTACACTACACCCCTGCCCGCGGGTCGCAGGTTGTGGCGCGTTCCGACGGTTTACGGGACCGACCTTGCGCCCCAGCTTGACGATGCCGCCGCTGCTGCCGGCCTGTCACCGGAAGAAGCAATACGTCGGCTTGGACAATCCCGCGTGCGGGTTCTGACCATCGGCTTCGCTCCGGGGCAGCCTTATCTTGGGCCTCTGGGACCCGAATTCAACATTCCCCGGCTGCAAAGCCTGACCCCCATGGTGCCGGAAGGGGCCCTGGTTCTGGCGATCTCGCAATTTGTTCTGTTTTCCGGGCCGACGCCAACCGGGTGGCGGCATATCGGGCAGACCGCCTTTCGATGTTTCCGTCCCGAAAGGGTCGAGGCCTTTACCCTTAGACCTGGCGATGAACTGTTGTTCGAGCCCGTTTCCCGCGACGTTCTGGAACACATCAGAGTCAACAACGAGGACGGCACAGGCGGCGCAACCTGTGAGGAGATCGCGCCATGAGCCTGATCGTCCACCGGATTGGCCCGGCCTGCACCATTCAGGATCAGGGGCGCACAGGTTTTCTGGATCAGGGGCTGTCCCGATCAGGGGCCGCGGATATTCTGGCCTTGCATGAAGGGGCGGCGTTGCTGGATCAAAGCCCAAACCTTGCGGCGCTGGAGATGGCCGGGATGGGAGGCGAGTTCGAGGCGACGCATAACACGCGCATCGCCCTGACTGGCGCACGAATGCAGGCCAGCATTGATGGCAGCCCTGTCGCCTGGAACGCCTCGCACCAACTGAGCGCCGGGCAAAGGCTGGTCATCGGGGCGACGCTGGCTGGAAACTACGGCTATCTGCATCTGGGCGGCGGTATTGATGCCGAGGTTTTTCTGGGGTCCCGCTCCACCCATCTGACAGCGCGGATTGGCCGGGCGTTACAGCAGGGTGACAGGCTGACCTGTGGACCGGATGCAGGCAACAGCGGGATGAAACTGGCTGCTGTCGAGCGGTTTTCGGGCGGGGTGCTGCATGTGGTTGCCAGTTTTCAGACATCTTTGTTTGACGGCGCGACGCTTGAACGGTTTGCCCAAACCAATTTCCGGCGCGGCGCACGCGCCAACCGGATGGGCATGCAGGTGGACAGCGACGGTGACGGCTTTGCCGCCTCGGGCCAGCTGAATATCCTGTCCGAGGTGATCACCCCCGGCGATATCCAGATGACCGGCACTGGCGATCCGTTCATCCTGTTGCCGGAATGTCAGACCACGGGCGGGTACCCTCGTATCGCGACCGTTCTGCCATGCGATATGTCCCGCGCGGCACAGACACCCGCAGGCGGCGACATCCGGTTCGAATTTGTCAGCATGGAACAGGCTGAAGAAATGCACAAAGCGTTCCTGTCAGACCTTGCGCGCCTGCCCTCAAAAGTCGAGGCACTGGTGCGTGATCCCCATGACATACCGGACCTGTTGTCCTACCAATTGATCGGCGGAGTGATCTCTGCCACCGACTAAGGAGATGTGCCAATGCCAAGCGTCGATCTGAATGCCGATATGGGGGAAAGCTTTGGTCCCTGGAAAATGGGCGATGACGAAAGCCTGTTGAAAATCATCACCTCGGCCAACATCGCCTGTGGGTTTCATGCCGGTGATCCGGATGTGATGGCATCAACGATGAAACTGGCGGCCGAAAACGACGTAGGCATCGGCGCGCATCCCGGCTTTCCAGATCTGCAGGGGTTTGGCCGGCGGAACATGAAGCTGCCCCATGACAACCTGTGCAATCTGGTCCGGTATCAGTTGGGGGCCGCAATCGGCATGGCCACGGCGGTTGGTACCAAGGTACGGCACCTGAAACTGCACGGGGCGCTGGCCAATATGTGTTCAGCCGATATCAATATGGCGCACGCCTGTTATCAGGGTGCACTGGATGTTGATCCCGATATCATCGTCATGGTGCTGGCCGCGACAAAACAGGAAGAGGCCGTGCGTGAACTCGGGTGCAATTGGGTGGGCGAGATTTTCGCCGACCGTGCATATAACGACGACGGAACACTGGTTGATCGCAGCCTGCCCGGCGCCGTCATCCACGACGCCGACGTCGCCGGACCTCGCATCCTGAACATGGTCCGCGAAGGTGCGATCATCACCGAAAGCGGCAAGCGGCTGGAAACGTCCATCGACACGATCTGCCTGCACGGGGATGGTCCAACTGCCGTTCAGATTGCCCGCTCAGTTCGCGAAAGCCTGATCGGGGGAAGTGTCGAGGTGACGAAATTCACCCGCTGAACATCATGCGTTAACGTCAGCAACCCAATTTCACGACTGTTGCCCGTACAGGTCTCAGCGCCTAGCATGACGGGCAAGCACATGTTCTGAAACCTACAATTTCAAGCGATAGCTCGCCTCGGTTGGGGTGTCGCGCAAGGAGGTAGTCGAATGTCCTTTGATCTGATGTCCTATCAACCCCGGGGCGACAAGAAGAACTCGGACTTCTTCGCGGAATACCTTCCGAAAATCTACGAGCGCCGGACAAGCTCGGGCATCGCCGATCAGGTCGGGCCAATGCGCGCGATCTGTATGCAGGTCGAAACCGGCGCGCTGTTCGATACGCTGGTCGAGCTTTACGTGATGACACCCTATCGCCACACCGCCAGCTATCTGGGGCAGACCCACAAATTTTCGGTCCTGCATTCGCATCCCGATTATCCCGCGCTGATCGTGATGGCCCCGCTCAGCCCCGGTTTCGAAGACTTCATCCCCCGCATCAATCGCATGTACCCGCTGGCCCGCAATACGCCGCAAACGCGGTATGTTGGCGAGATTTTCGGCGCCTGTGATCTGAAGGCGCTGACCGGGACGCTTGAGGATCAGAATATCCGCTTCGAATATGCGGGAGACACAGAAAACCCGTTCTACACATTGGACGGCTTCCGCTTTACGACCCCGTCGGATTTCACCTGCAACCGGGTCGGGTATTCGACACATGACTTTAACGACACAGACGGCCTCGGCCTTGGTGATCGCGTGTTATTGAGCGACGCGGAACAGGCGCGGCTGGATCAGGCAGCCGCGTTCGGGTCGGACAGCAAAATCGCGCCTTTGATGCTGGGCATCGATCATCTGGCGACCCGCGTGCTGGCGGGTGAGCGCGAGGATGCGATCCTCGAATTCCTGACCATGGTGCCCTACTATTTCTGGGGGGCTTACAACATCTTCGACATGAACTCGTCCACCAATGTGAACCGCAACGCCAATGTGGACGATGACAAGAAATCTCCGGCCAAGGTTTTCACCGCCAACAACACGCCGTCCTTCGTCAACTCATTCGCCAAGCTGCCGATGCCGACCGAGGATTTTGTGCGCAATTTTGGCCGCCGCCTGCATCACATGGCCGTCGAGATCAAGGATGGCGACCATGGCGCCGGGGAAAAGAATGTCGACTTTGTCGTGAACACGCTGAAGGACAAGGGCGTGCCGTTCCTGGCCCATGTGGTGGGCGAATGCAAAGACGACCCGAACCTGAAACAGATTTTCTCGAAACACTCGCAGAATACGCTTCTGATCACCGAATATATCGAGCGGTGTCACAAGTATGACGGGTTCTTCACCAAGGACAATGTCGCCGCCCTGACCGCCGCCGCGGGACAGGACGAGCAATATCAGCACGGTCACGTCTTCGATTAAAAAAGGGCCGCGGATGACCGCAGCCCAGACCCAACAGGAGAGATTATGCCGGACTTTATGATGGCCCGATCATGAAACAGGTGACATTGCGGGCTTGCAGACGACGACACGCCAGATCGGCCTGTTCCCGCGTCATGCCCTGGAATGTCGCATCAAATCCGCGCGAGCTCTGACTCACCTTGCGCAGACTGCCATCCAGCGTGGTCATTTCCGACAGCGCCGTTTTCAGCAGGATCTTCTCGGCCTCATATCGTGTGGTGTAGCGGCCCACATTGACCCCCCACAGATGCCCACCGGACGAGGACAGGCGGGTAATCACTTCCTGCTCGGGCTCTGGAGGGCTGGCGGGCTCGGTCGAGGCCAGCACCAGATTGTCCGGGCGCAATGCCGGGCGGGTGTCCGACGTTTCAACCGTCGGGGCAGTTGGAGCAATATCCGCTTCGGCAATCGCTGCGGCAATGCCGCTGCTGATACGGTCGCTGTTCTGGTCTGCCACGACCGCGACCGCACTGGCAACCTGTGTTGTGGCACTCGGGCGCCCAAGCGGGCGCAGGCTGGATTTCGGTGCTCCGCTCAGCGCTGCAACTTGGGTATCGCCCCCCAGCCCGACATTGCCCGCATAGACCGGGCGCTCAGGTTTGCGGATAGGTGCACGAGACGGGGCACGGCGAAACCCCAAATCCAGCAATTCCGCAACCTTGGCGTTCCGCGACGCCCCGGATTTACCACCAAAGACAGTTGCGATGATACGCTCATCCTTGCGTTTGGCCGACGCCACCAGGTTGAACCCCGCCGCACGTGTGTATCCGGTCTTTATTCCGTCCGCACCTTTATAGGCCGCCAGTAGGCGGCGGTTGGTGTTGGGAACAGTCTTGATACCGGCATCCGTCGATTGGCGCGAGAACAGGTTATAATACTGCGGGTAATCATATAGCAGATGCCGTCCCAGCGTGGTCATGTCACGCGCGCTGGACAGGTGCCCTGCCTCAGTCAGACCATGCGCATTCTTGAAGGTCGTGCGGCTCATTCCCATTGCTTTGGCGGTTCGGGTCATACGGCGGGCAAAGGCTGCTTCCGAGCCACTGATGGCAATGCCGATCGCCGTGGCCGCGTCGTTGGCCGATTTTACCGCAGCGGCGCGGATCAGATAGCGGAACGCAATCGTCTGGCCCGCGCGCAGGCCCAGCTTCGACGGGGGCTCGGCCGCCGCCTTCTGGGTAATCCGAACGGGTGTGTCCAGTGTGATCTCGCCGTTTCGCACCGCTTCAAACGCGATGTAGAGCGTCATCATCTTGGTCAGCGAGGCTGGGTGCAGCCGCGCATCCGCATTTCGTGAATGCAGCACCTCGCCAGTTCGGGCGTCGATCACCATAGCTGCGTAAGGCGCCGCCATGGACCTGAGCGGCGCAAACGCCAGCACACATAGCAACGCTATAAGGAAAAAGCCCATTCGGGCCGGAACTGTCCGCCGAATCTGCACGATCTTTGCCTCTGTCTGCCTCGCGCTGCCGGGTTTTCCCGGTCAGCAAAAATTATTTTATTGTCCCCAAGGCTATCACAGCGACCCAATGAAATAAACCGAAAGCTGAGGTTTTCGCAGTTTCGATTTGCTTCTGGGCTGAGGCTATATCTTGCGAAATTCCCCCTCAGAACCACCAAATGCGCGATAAAGGCGAAACTGCGTCAGGATGCGGCAGGGTTTATGTGAAACTGAGGCGAAAAGGCAACATCACTTCAGGTTGCCCAGCAGATCGGTCAGATCGCCCAAATCTCTCAACTCGCGGAATCGGAGGCTGTCGACAGGGGCTTCGGCATGTTCCACCTCCCAGACCAGACCGTGGGGCACGTAGACACCCCAGCACCCGGCCTGAATCGGGGCAACGACATCTGACCGCATGGAATTGCCGACCATCATTGCGGCAGTCGGGCCATCACCATGACGGTCGAATACGAACCGATAGGTTTCGGGGGTCTTTTCGGAAACGATTTCCACACCATCGAACAGATCACCCAGCCCGGACTGGGCCAGTTTGCGCTCCTGATCGATCAGATCACCCTTGGTGATCAAAATGACCCGATACGCATCGGCAACGCCTTCGACGGCCTCGCGGGCATGGGGCAACAACTCGATGGGATGGGCCAGCATCTCTTGCCCCGCTTCGATCAGCTGCCGGATGACCCAGGCCGGAACGCGGCTTTCGGTAACTTCGATCGCCGTCTCGATCATCGACAGGACAAATCCCTTGATGCCATACCCATAGTGCTGAATGTTGCGCTTTTCAGCCGCAAGAAGTCGCTCCATCAGGTGATCACGATTGGCATGATCGGCCAAGAGTTCAGCAAAACGAGCCTGCGTCAGCTGAAAAAACCGTTCGTTATGCCAAAGGGTGTCGTCTGCATCGAACCCGATTGTCGTCAGCTTGGTCGTCATCCTGTTTACGTCCGCTTGCTCTTTTCACCGGCCATGCACACGTTATATAAGCGCCAAGATAAACCCCAAGCCTGAATCGGACAGTTGCACACGATGCTTGAAATAATCTGGATGATGTCTGACAAGCCGGACGACGACAGTGACGCGTCCGTCCTGGTACAGACACGCCCAAAAACCAAGCGTCCGCCTTTATACAAGGTCCTGTTGCTGAACGACGATTATACACCGATGGAGTTTGTGGTGCATGTGCTTGAACGCTTCTTCGGCATGACCCATGCGCAGGCGTTCGAGATCATGCTGACCGTTCACAAGAAAGGCGTGGCCGTAGTCGGTGTTTTCAGCCACGAAATTGCCGAGACCAAAGTTGGTCAGGTGATGGATTTTGCCCGCAGGCACCAGCACCCTTTGCAATGCACAATGGAACGCGAAGAGTAAGGCCTTTGGCCTGACGCGCGCGCCTCTCTCAGCCGGAATTGCCCATGTCCCCTCGTCTGGAACTTGCCCTGCAAAACGGCCTGACGCTGTCCCCCCCTCTTAGCGTGATCTGCCCCACGCCCGACCATGATCTGTCTGCGCTGGCGGGCGGCGCACAAGTTGTGCAGCCCTTCAAACCCTTTCACGACCATTTCGCCGCGCAGGGTTTTGAAACGGTTCCCGACGCAGATGGTCCCTGTCAGAACGCCATTGTCTTTCTGCCCCGCGCCAAGGCACTGGCCCGGTCGCTCATTCATCAGGCCTGTGCGCGGGCGAGCGTCCTGGTTGTCGTCGACGGTGCCAAGACCGATGGTGTGGACAGCATATTGAAGGATGTGCGCAAGCGGGTTCCGGTCGAGGGACCGCTTTCCAAAGCACATGGCAAGATTTTCTGGTTTCAGGCCGATGATCTGGCCTTTGCTGACTGGGCCGCGCCGAAACAGCAGATGGTTGGCGGATACCACACGGCACCGGGTGTGTTTTCAGCGGACGGGATTGATCCTGCCTCAGCCCTGTTGCTGAAGACTCTGCCTGACCGGCTTGGCCCCTGCGTGGCCGATCTGGGTGCGGGATGGGGGTATCTGTCTGCGGAAATCCTGAAGCGCGGCGGGATAACCTCGCTGCATCTGGTCGAAGCTGACCATGCGGCCCTGACCTGCGCGCGGCTTAATGTCACTCAATCCCAGGCGCATTTCCACTGGAGCGATGCCGTATCCTGGACCGCCCCGGAACCTATCGACACCGTTGTGACGAACCCGCCATTCCACACGTCTCGCAGCGCGGATCCCGGCTTGGGGCAAGGGTTTATAACCTCCGCCGCCCGCAATCTGACACGCAACGGAACCCTTTGGATGGTCGCCAACCGGCACCTTCCCTACGAAGCTACACTGAACGAACATTTCGCTCAGGTCGGTGAAATTGCCGGCGACAACCGGTTCAAGGTATTCCAGGCCTCTCGCCCTCGGCGCTAAGGCCCGTTAACCTGCGCCCAAATTCAGGAGGATTCGGATGTCCTTTTCCATCGCTGGCAAGACAGCAATCGTTACAGGCGGGGCCAGTGGCATCGGCCTGGCCATCGGGCGGCATTTCGCGGATGCGGGCGCAAATGTCATGTTTGCCGACATAGATGAAAAACGCCTGATCGACGAGCTTGGAGAACAGGCCGAAGGCAGCAATATCCGGTACTTTGCGGGCGATCTGCGCGAAAAGCTGACCATAGCCAACCTGTTATCTGCAACGCTGGATGCGTTCGACCAGGTGGATATTCTGGTCAACGGCGCACGGCAGGTGATCCCGTCTGATCCGCTGGATCCGGATGACGACTCGATGCGCACCCTGCTGAACCAGAACCTGATGCCCGCCCTGCGGCTCAGCCAGCTGGTTGCAAAGCGCATGATCAAACAGGCCGACGGCGATGTCGAAAACCCGGCGGGGACGATCATCAACCTGTCCTCGATCGCGGCCCGACGGACCCACCCCGATCTTATGGCCTATTCCGTCTCGACCGCAGCGCTGGATCAGCTGACCCGGTCCCTTGCGGTTGCGCTGGCTCCGAAACGTATCCGCGTCAACTCGATTGCGCTGGGTTCGGTCATGAGCGCATCGCTGCAATCGACCCTCAAGGACAATCGCGACTACCGCGTCGATATCGAAAAGCACACGCCCCTGGCCCGCATCGCCTCGGCCACGGAACTGACGGAAACCGCGCAATATCTTGCGTCTGATGCAGCTGGTTTCGTCACCGGACAGATCCTGACAATCGATGGTGGCCGTACCTTGCTTGACCCGGTCGCAGCCCCTGCACATTAAGACCCATGTTCGAAACAGAAAAATCTACCGCCTCCGCCTGGTTTCGCCAATTGCGCGATGACATCGTTGCAGCGTTCGAAGCCCTTGAAGACAGCCACACCGACGGGCCGTTTGCCGATGCCGCACCCGGTCGGTTCGAGGTCAAGGAAACCAAACGCCAGTCGAACGATGGGTCAGACGCGGGCGGCGGGCTGATGTCGGTCATGCGCGGCGGGCGTGTGTTTGAAAAGGTCGGTGTCAATGTCTCGACTGTCTACGGCACGCTGGGCGAACGTGCGCAACAAGCGATGGCGGCGCGCAAAGGCATCCCCGGAATGACCGAAGACCCGCGCTTCTGGGCGTCGGGTATCAGCCTTGTGGCCCATATGCAGAACCCCCATGCCCCGGCGGTCCACATGAATACACGCATGTTCTGGACACCCCATGCCTGGTGGTTCGGTGGCGGCTCGGACCTCAACCCCTGCATCGAGTATGACGAGGACACCGCGCATTTCCATGCCACGCAAAAGGCGCATCTGGACCCGCACGGACCCGCCCATTACCCGCGCCTCAAGGACTGGGCTGACGAGTATTTCTACATCCCTCACCGCAAACGCGCGCGCGGCGTCGGCGGGATCTTCATGGACGACTATTGCACCGGTGACTGGCAGGCGGATTTTGCCCTGACACAGGACATTGGCAGGGCTTTTCTGCCCGCCTTCCTGCCCTTGGTCGAAAGACGCCGCGTTCAGAACTTCTCAGAGGCGGACAAGACCACCCAACTGGTGCATCGCGGCCTTTATGCAGAATACAACCTTGTCTATGACCGGGGCACAAAATTCGGTCTGGAAACCGGGCATGACCCGGATGCCGTTCTGATGAGCCTGCCTCCGATGGCAAAATGGGTCTGACGATCAGAACGTGTCCATGATGAAATTGTCGTAGCAATAGTTCTGCGCCGACACCGCCGACATGTTTGCTCCGACTTTCTTGACCGTGATCGAATAGCCGGGTTTCGTATCGGCCCCCGGCGGCGGAGTCATGGAAAACTGCACCGTTCGCACGCCGGGTTCATACGCCCGCCAGATATAGATCCTCTGCGAGTTCGGAACGCCCAGTGTGCGAATGGCATAATCTCCGATCCCGCACCAATAATTGACCGGCGCGGATGAACCGACAGCCTTTACTTCGTAAACCCCGTCCGGCAAGGGCGTGATCTCGGTTCGGAACTGCGGCCGGACTGACAGGCCGAACCCAACGGCCCCGGCCACCGCAGGCGTCATAACAAGTGTGGCAGCGATGAATGGCTTGAGAAAACGCATGATCCAGATATCCCGAAACAATGGCACCAATACCGATAGCATAACCACGACACCCTGCGAGTAAAGTGGGGCACACCAGCTGCGCCGGCACAGTTATCCGGGGAAATTCCACTATTCATATCGCCGGAAACAAGTACACTACCCGAAAGAATTAATAACGCATCAAACTGTCGGCAGTTCCGTTGAACAAGAGTTTTCCAAAAGACTGGTTCGATTTCCCACCCGAGAAATATGCGGATCTGGGTGCGATGTTTTATCTCGCGGGTCTGACGAAAACGCACCAGAAACGTAATCTGGCACAAGTTCTTTATGCGTTCGAAACCCCGTTTCGTCTGGGCCAATACCAGATCTTCAGGCAGAATGGCTTTCCCCGCGGATTTGTCACTTTTGCCGGTCTCAGCCCCGAGGCCGAGTATCGCTATGCGGTGAAAGAAAATCCGCTGATGGACAAGGATTTTACCAGCGGGTCCTCCTTCTGGATCATCGACCTTGTCGCGCCGTTTGGACAGACCAGCCAGATTGTTGATATCCTCAAGCAAGAGATCCCGCATCCGCGCGTGCGCACCAACCGAATGGACAGCGACATGACACGCAACCGGATTGTCGAATGGACGCGGGACGATGCAGGCGAGGTTCATATGCGCCTGTACCGAAAGAAGGAATTTGAGCGGATGCTGCAACAAGGCGAGGTCTAGTTGGTTTCAGTTCCGATCACAGGTGAATTGACCGGCAACGTGACCGGGTCCCCACCCAATGTGGCGATGGGGCAACCCACGCTGAACAACGGAAACTTTACACCGCTCACCCAAACCTGGACAATTGCGACACCCCCTGCCAACGGTACAGCCACGATCGACCCAAATACCGGTGAGTGGACCTATACGGTCGATCCGACGTATTTCGACAGCCTCGACAATGGTGAAGTTGTCTTTGATTCCTTCTTCATCAGTGTCTCGGGAACAACGCAAGCCGGTCCGATTACACTTCCTTTTACCGGCTCTCCGGACCCGGTAGAGGTGGTCATCCGGATCGAAGGCGTGTGTTTCGTAGCCGGAACCCTGATCGAGGCCGAAAACGGCCCCCGCGCCATCGAGACCCTGAAGGTCGGGGACAAGGTGGCGACAGCCGATCACGGGTTGCAACCTGTTCGCTGGATCGAAAGCAGCACGATCCCACCCGACCGATTACGCAATGAACCCGCAATGAGGCCCGTTCGCATTTCGGCAGGCAGTCTGGGATCCAACACACCCTCGCGGGATCTTCTGGTGTCTCAGCAGCACCGTATTCTGGTGAAAGGCCCCCGGGTCGAACTGCTTTTCGGAACCACCGAAGCGCTGGTTGCCGCCAAGCACCTGTGCAGATGGCCCGGAATAGGGCTCGATACCTCGGTTGAAACGGTCGAGTATCTGCACATCCTGCTGGATCGGCACGAAATCCTCTCGGCGGATGGGGCACAGGCAGAAAGCCTGTTTCTGGGGGAAGAGGCGCTACATACCCTTTCATCCGACGCGCTCCAGGAACTGGCCGCAATATTTCCCGACCGTCCCTCCTCCGGCCATCAGGGGTTTGGGCGCGCCGCGCGCCTTATCCTGCTGGAACACGAAGCCCGCGCACTTGCCTGAGGTCAGGTGCCGGTCCCGATGCGGCCACCGACATTCTGCGGGGCCAGCGCAACCGTCTTGATCACGGCATGGCATGTACTGCCGGGCTGCAAGTTCAACGCCGCCACCGACCGGCGCGTGACCCGCGCCAGAACATTACCCGCTGGGGTCCTGACCGACACAATCGCGCCGGGACCTTCGCCCGACCGGATCGAGTCGACCGTCCCGCTGAGCACGTTCAATGCCGACAGACCTTCGGGTTTTTGGACGGACAGGATCACCTCCTGCGCCGGAATGCGAATTCGCAGATGGGCGCCGACCTCCTGCCCGATACGTGGCAGAAACAGACGCGCGCCATTTGCGTTCAGCTCGGTCAACCCGTCTGCGTGGTGCTTCAGCACCTGCACCTCCAGCACGGCACCAACCGCACGCACACCTGCGGGCGCCACGGTCGGGTCGGACAGAACCTCGGACGCGGGGCCATGGCGGACGACCCTGCCATCCTGCAAAGCGACAACCGATGTGGCCAGACGGGCCACCTCGTCGGCTGAATGGGTCACATACAGGATCGGGACAGATACCTCATCCCGGAGACGCTCAAAATAGGGCAGGATCTCCGCCTTGCGGGCCTCGTCCAGCGCCGCAAGCGGTTCATCCGCAAGGATCAGCCGCGGGCTGGCCAGCAACGCCCTGCCTATCGACACGCGCTGTTTTTCGCCCCCTGACAACCCGGCTGGACGGCGATTCAGAAGGTGGCCGATCCCCAGCATCTCGATGACCTTTTCCGGGTCTTCCCGCCGCGCGCTTTTGGGGGCGAACCACCGGCCATAGGCAAGGTTCTGGCGCACGGTCAGATGCGGGAACAACCGCCCCTCCTGAAAGATGTAGCCCAACCGCCGCCGGTGCGGTGGCAGCCAATGCCCGCGTTCGGTGTCAAACAACACCCAGTCATCCACGGCCACCCTGCCCGCGCGCGGCCGCAGCAATCCGGCCACCGCGTTGACAATCGTGGTCTTGCCCGACCCGGAACGCCCAAACAGCACGGTCACACCGGGTGGCGCGTCAAAACTGACCTCCAGATCGATCCCCGGCAGCTGATGATGCAAGCGAACGGACAGGCTCATGATCCGGCCACCCGCGCGGCGGCGCGCCGTCCCACATATTCCGACAGCAGTAACGCGCCCATGGCGATGACGATCGAAATCAGGACCAGCCGCGTTGCAGCAGCCTCGCCCCCCGGCACCTGCAAAAAGGCGTAAACAGCAGATGGCAATGTCTGCGTCTGGCCCGGAATATTCGACACGAATGTAATCGTGGCCCCAAACTCACCCATGGCCTTTGCAAAGGCCAGAATGGCCCCGGCGATGACACCCGGCAGGATCATCGGCAAGGTCACGGTCAGAAACACCATAGGCCGCGACGCCCCCAGCGTCGCCCCCGCCTGTTCCAGCTTCGGGTCCACCGCCTCGATCGACAGACGTATCGCCCGGACCATCAGCGGAAAGGCCATGATACCAGCGGCCAGCGCGGCTCCAGTCCAGCGAAAGGCAACCACAATGCCGAACTCGGCCAAAAACCGCCCCAACGGTCCCTGAACGCCGAAGGTCAGCAACAGCAGATACCCCGTCACAACCGGCGGCAGGATCAAAGGCAAATGCACCAGACCATTCAGAACCTGCCGCCCGGGGAACCGCCAGCGGGCCAGTATGTAGGCCACGAAAATCCCGACCGGCAAGGTCGCCAGCGTCGCCCAGAATGACACGCGCAGCGACAGCTTCAGCGCTTCGACTTCGGCGGGGCCCAACCACTCCAACGCGATCACCCGCCCGGCAGGGAAAATCCCTGCTCCTGAAAAATAGCCAAAGCCGCATCGCTGTGCAGATGATCCAGAAAAGCCCGCGCCGCACCCGTGGCATTACCTGTCATCGCCGCCGGATAGATGATCGGAGGGTGCAGGTCGGTCGGAAAACTGGCCACAACACTGACCCGCTGTTCCGCCTGCGCATCCGATCGATAGACGATCCCCAGAGGCGCAGCACCCGTTGCCACAAGGGCCAGCGCAGCGCGCACATTGTCGGTTTGTGCCACACGGTCCTGCACCGCCTCCCACTGGTTCAACCCCTGCAAAGCCGCCTTGCCGTAGATACCGGCGGGCACCGCATCGACCAGCGCCATGGCCAGAAAGCCTTCGCCCAGCTCGGCCCTGAGATCATGAACCGTCCGAATGTCACCCAGAACAGGACGCCCCGCAGCGCCGATCAGAACCAGACTGTTGCCCAGCAAATCCGACCGTGTCCCTGGCTGCAACACGCCCTGCTGTTCCAGATAATCCATCCAGTCGGCATTGGCCGAGATGAATATGTCCGCAGGCGCACCCTGCTGAATCTGCCGCGCCAGAACCGAAGACGCTGCGTAAGACACGGTGACATCCTGCCCCGTCCGCTCTGTGTATTCCGTCGCGATTTCGTCCAAAGCGGTCTTGAGGCTGGCTGCGGCGAAAACCAAAACCCCTTCTGCCCCGGCCCGGACCGGAGCCAGCACAAATGCGCCAAGGACCAGTGCCACCATCCAGATACGGCAGGCGAAGGGTAGGATCATGTGTGCTCCCGACCGGAAAGTTGCAGTCTCTTCGGGCATATCGGAGGCCATAGGGCGCTTGCAAGCGCCTTTGATCTTTTCCAGACCACATGCCTGAAACCCACGCAGACCTGCCTCATAAACCCATGCTCACCGAGGCTGGCGTCGTTGAGGGCAGCATTTCCTAACCGCGACCCATCGCGGAATAAAAATCTCACAGACCCTCTTGCGCCCGCCCGCTGGCTTGGCTACATGCAGCGTCACGGGTGATTAGCTCAGTTGGTAGAGCGCTTCGTTTACACCGAAGATGTCGGGAGTTCGAGTCTCTCATCACCCACCATCCTTTCCCCACAATGTATCAAGGTCTTACGTGACTGGCACATTTTGCTGTGCTGCGCGTGAAACTGCGTCCGCTGCGCATTGATCGCCCGGCTGAATAAATAGCGTTTTCTTGATTAGTGACGCGTATCTCAGCATGATCCGGATATGTCGGTTGAAATGGACACGTGGCTGAACGACCTCGGATTGGGTCAGTACGCAAGTGCCTTTGCGGAAAACGACATTGATGCGCGGGTTTTGCCATTGCTGACAGGCGACGACCTGAAAGAGCTTGGGGTAAGCCTTGGTCACCGAAAGATCATCCTTGCGGCGGTTCAGGATTTGGTTGGCTCTGGGCGCCTGTCTTCATCAGCGCCAGCCGCAGGGGAGCCAACCAGCGAGAAAACTCAGCCATCCTCCGTTGATGATGTGCATGGCGAAGCTGCACCAGCGAAGAAGCCCATCGCACCTGCGGCTGAGCGGCGTCATCTGACAGTCTTGTTCGCTGATCTGGTCGGCTCGACGGAGTTGACCAACCGATTTGATCCCGAGGACATGCGGGATCTGCTACAGAACTATCAGGATACCGTCGCCGGGGCAGTGAGCAGGTATGGTGGCTATGTCGCGAAATATCTTGGCGACGGTCTTCTTGTGTTTTTCGGCTGGCCAACAGCCTACGAAGATCACGCCATTCGCGCGATAAAGGCGGGGCTTGAGTGCGTCCGTCGGGTTGAAGAGCTCAACGCCCCTGACGGTGAGCGTTTGTCAGCCAGACTGGGTATTGCCAGCGGCGATGTCGTGGTCGGTGACACGATCGGCGAAAACTCGTACGAAGAAGGTGCCATGACCGGGCCGGCGGTCAATCTGGCGGCGCGGATACAGGAACACGCCCTGCCAAACTCGGTGGTTTTGTCTGCAGAAGAAACCGAAGCCGCCTTGCACCGGATATTCGAGTTCGAGACCCTTGGATCAACTCAGTTGAAGGGTTTCAAAGACCCTCGGACCTTGTTGAAGGTCGTATCGGAACGCAGCGCGGAAAGCCGGTTTCGCGCGTCATACAAGGATGACGCTGGCAGCACCATGATTGGCCGGGACTACGAAAAGGGTATCCTGTTGCAATCGTGGCAACGTGCCCAAAACGGTCATGGTGAGGTCGTTCTGCTGTCGGGGGAGGCGGGGATTGGAAAGTCGCGCCTGACTGAGGGGTTTCTTGCGGACGTTACAGCGACCGGACAGGCCGATGTGATAAGGCTGAACTGCTCGCCCTATCTGACCAGTAGCCCCTTTCATCCGGTCACCCAGCGAATTTCACAGGATGCGGGCGTTGAACCGGATTTTGACGACAATCAAATTCTGGAACATGTCAGGAAGCTGCTGGAAGGCCGGGAAGGTCTGGACTGGGAACAGGTTCTGCCTGTCTTTGCAGCGCTGGTTGCGCCGCGCAGCGCGCTGGCTCGTGAAGTTCTCGAGATGTCGCCGCAGGAGCAACGCGACATAACGATCCAAACCCTGATCCATGCGGTGCAGGTCCGGGCAAGTGTACGCCCGGTTATTCTGTGTGTTGAAGATGCACATTGGATCGATCCCTCGACGCAAGCCCTGCTGGAGCGGTTCAAGGCGATTTGTACCGATCTTCCCCTGATGGTCCTGATGACCCACAGACCCGGGTGGGACCTGGCCCGCGATGACGGGGACACGCATGTTCAAACACTCCTGCTGCGCCGGTTCGGTTCTGCTGATGTCTCGGATCTGGTCCGCAATATCACTGGCAAGGACCCGGACGATGCCTTGATCGCGACAATCATCGAAAAAACGGACGGTGTGCCCCTGTTTGTCGAAGAATTGACCCAGGCGATCGTGAATGCTGATGAGCAGGGACAAGTCCGCATACCATCCTCGCTGAAGGGTGCCTTGATGGCGCGGCTTGATGCAGTTTCGCCCGAGGCCAAACAGGTCGCGTTGACGGGGTCAGTCATTGGGCGGGAATTTGAACCAGATTTGTTGAGGGCCGCGATGGGGCTGGAACGCGCGGATATCAATCTTCGTCTCGAAGAACTGTCGCGAACGGGACTGATCTTTGAAAGCGGAAACAACCGCGGGCATTTTGTGTTCCGCCATGCCCTTATCCGCGATACGGCATATCAATCCATGTTAAGTTCTACCCGCAGGCAGCAACATTCAGATGTTGCCCGAGCACTGATCGCGATGCGATCAGCTGAAATCGAACGCCGACCCGAGCTGGTGGCCCGCCATCTGTCAGAAGCAGAAGAATGGCGCGCCGCATTCGACAAATGGGAAGCTGCGGCGGAAATGGCGTTGGCCCGGTCAGCCAGCCAGGAAGCGATGGCCAATGCACTGGAAACACTCAGGGCTGCGGAAAAACTTGGCTCTGAAATCAGTGCGGAGATGGTCAGGGGCAAAATTCTTGTCGGACGCAGCCATGACAGCCAGGGCCGGTTGCCTGAGGCGATGGAAGTTCTGAAAAGTGCATCTAAAGCTGCCCGGAAACTCCATGACGTGGAGCTGGCAGCCGATGCAGCCAATCATTTTGCTGACTCGTGCATGATGACAAGCACGCGACATCACGAGGCCATTGACCTTTGTGACAAGGCGCTGAAAGACCTGTCTGACGGTGACGAAGTCAGGCGGTGCCGGTTGATGAGCCAACTTGCAAGGGCGTATATGTTTGTCGGCCAGTTTTCCGAAGGCACCCGCTTTGGTCAGCAATCCATGGAACTGGCGGCGAAACTTGGGGATCATAAATCCCAGTTTTCGGTAATGATGATGCATTTTGGGGCGCCATTCATCGCGCGCAACGGGCGAGAGGCGCGCCATTGGCGTGAAAACCTGGATGCCATGCATCGGGTCGCAGAAAAGCTTGGCACCATTGATCAGGGCCGCGACCGGACGCTCAGCCTGTTTGTCGGTGCTGAAATGGCCGACCGCGACCTGATGGACAACTCACTCGAATTGCTGACTGCGATTTCCGAAATGGACAATCATCTGCAACTCTATTGGGTTCAGAAACACGCACGCGCCATGGTTGCAATCATGGACGGCGACTTTGTTCAGGCTGAAAAGCACGCCACCGAAGCGGTCAAGATCGGCCGAAAAACGCACGGCGAACATGTCGAGGGCGTTTTCGGCGTTCAGATGTTCACCATCCGCCGCGAGCAGAACCGCCTGCACGAGGTCGCGCCTGTGATCAAGAAACTGATGACCGACAGCCCCGAAGACATATCGTGGAAGCCGGGTTTTGGCCTTATCGCAGCCGAACTGGGGTACACGGAACCAGCCGGAAAAATACTGAATGAAATGGCGGAAAACGGCTTCGACCTACCGCCAGATGCCATGTATTCAACAACTCTGTCCTATCTTGCTGACATCTGCGTCGCTGTCGGGCATCCGGGTCATGCCCAGACGCTTTACAGTATGCTGCAACCTTACGAAGACCTGACGATCACCGCAGGGGCAACCACAGTTTGCACGGGTGCCGCAGCCCGACGCTTGGGGAGCCTGGCAACGGTGCTGAAAGACTGGGAAATTGCCGGCAAGATGTTCCAAAAAGCCATCGAGATTGACACGCGGATGAATTGCCCACCTTGGATTGCGCATTCCAAGGCAGCGTATGCATCAGCACTCAGACAACAGGGCCGCCCCAGCGATTTGGAACTGGCGTTTCAACTGGAAGGGGAAGCGTTGGCAATATCACAGAAATTGAGTATGGTTTCCCTTAAGTCAAAGCTCGAAGGGGTAGCCAGTTAAGGTCCGGAAAATGCTTGGGGGGCATAATGCCACGATACATCATTGAACGAAATTTTGCGGAACAGCTGAATATCAGCGACAACGACAAAATTCACATCAAAGAAATCAACGACGAAGTCGGCATTGAATGGATCTTTTCCTTCCTCAGCGCAGATAAGCGCAAAACATACTGCCTTTACGAAGCCCCGGATGAAGAAAGCCTGCGAAAAGCGGCCGAACGTCTGAACATTCCAGCCGATGTCATTACGCCGGTAGATCGGATCGATCCGGGAATATTTGCCTGACGACCAGCTTTCCCCCACAACCAAGTATCCCCTTCTCAGGGCAATAACAAATTCACGAGGCAGCCGTGCGCGAAACCTTTCCTGAAACAAGGGAGGCCTACGCATGTTTGACCTGAAAGCACTCGACGGACGTATCGCGACTGTGGATCAAGGCGATTTGGACGCGCTTGATGCCTCACTGCGCGGCGGGGTCTACCTGCCGGGGACCCCGGAATATGAAGAAGCCAGGATTACCTGGAACAGCATGTTCGAGCGTTTCCCCGCCTTCGTGATCCGTGCGATGGGGGCGAGCGACGTCCAGAAGGCAATTAACTTCGTCCGACAAGCAGGCCTCATGATGACCGTTCGATCAGGTGGGCACCAGATTGCAGGGCACGCCGTCGCGGACAAGGCCGTCATGCTGGACCTGTCCCAGATGCGTTCGGTTCACGTGGACCCTGCCCGCAAAACTGTCCGCGTTGCACCCAGTGCGTTGCTTGGAGACGTTGATCGCGAAACACAGGCCCATGGTCTTGTCGTCCCCACAGGCATAAATTCGACCACCGGCATCGCCGGGCTGACCCTGGGCGGCGGTTTCGGCTGGACGACCCGGAAATTCGGCATGACAATCGACAACCTTCTGTCGGCAGAAGTTGTCACAGCGGATGGCGCGATTGTCACCGCATCATCCACGAGCCACCCGGAACTTTTCTGGGCCATTCGTGGTGGTGGCGGAAACTTTGGTGTCGTCACCTCATTCGAATTCCAGTTGCATGATCTTGGGCCCGATATCCTGTCCGGCCTGATCGTGCACCCGATCGAAAAGGCACCAGAACTGCTTTCCGAATTTGTGGCCATTGCGGACACGTCCCCCGATGAGCTCACCGTCTGGAGCGTGATGCGAAAGGCGCCGCCGCTCCCGTTCCTGCCGGAAGAGTGGCACGGGCGCGAAGTGCTGATTTTCGCAGCGTGCTATAGCGGCCCGATGGATGAAGGTGAAAAAGCGATGTCGGCCTTGCGCGCGCTGGGTGAGCCGATTGTGGATGTCATTTCACCGCACAGATTCGTGGACTGGCAGGCGGCTTTTGATCCTCTGTTGTCGCCGGGCGTCCGCAACTATTGGAAAAGTCATGACTTCAACACGCTGCCCCCGGCCGCCATCACGGACCTGCTGGACGCGATTTCCACTCTTCCTGATCCCGCCTGCGAGGTATTCATTGCTCATGTCGGTGGCGCGATGGCCCGCGTTGAGCCCGCTTCTACCGCCTACCCACAAAGATCTGCGCATTTCATCATGAATGTCCACACGCGATGGGAAGACCCTGACAAGGATGACACCTGCATCGGTTGGGCACGCCAGCTGTACGAACAGATGAAACCGTACTCAACAGGCAGTGCCTATGTGAACTTCATGCCTGAAGACCAATCCGATCACATGAAAGGCGCTTATGGAGTGAACGGCGAAAAGCTGTCCAAGATCAAAGGAAAGTACGATCCCACCAACTTGTTCAGGATGAACCACAATATTCTACCAACGTAAGACAACCAGAGTGGCAATTCCCGAACTGCATTGATGTTGGGACCGCTGTCTTAGCACCACTCAATTTTTCTCGCTGTTCGGCTATCGCGCCAGGCCGTTCCTCTCACCTATGGCCGCGCTGGCACTCATGCCCTCTTGTCGTGCAGCTACCCTAGATGCTGTATCATTAGAGCGTTGAACTTGCGGGGCGCGACCGAACCAAATTTCCTGATCCCGTTTCAAACACCTGTTTTACGCTTAAGCCTGCAATCTGGGTCGCTGGGAACAATTCATCAAATAACCGCCTCGGAATTCGCGGGGCAAGTTTCTTTCGACTACTGGCCGAAACTATCCGACAAGCCCATTGCGGCGTCCGGTTCCCAGAACCTTCACCTCGAGCCAGTGGAACACCAATGCAATTACGCCCGCTACGAGAATGTAGAATACAGCCAACAGGATAAGCGGTTCGTAGACGATAAACGTATCGGCACGCACACGGGACGACACGGCATAGATATCAACCACGGTTATTGTGGCGACCAGCGGTGTTGCCTTTAGTTGCAGGATAGTTTCACCGCCCAAAGTCGGCAGAACATTGCGGATTGCCTGCGGTAACCAGATGCGGCGAAACATCGTCAGCCTTGGCATACCAAACGCCTTGGCCGCCTCCAGCTGTCCTTTGGCAACGCCCTTGAAGGCTCCGCGCATGACCTCGCCTTCATAACCCGCATAAGAAAGTGTCAACGCCAGCACCGCATAGGGCCAAGCCTGACGCAGGTACGGCCAAAGTTCAGATGATCGTATCCATGGAAACTGCGGAAACAGAGAGCCGAGGCCATAATACAGCAACCAAAGCTGCAAAAGCAGCGGTGTGCCGCGAATGATGGTACAGAACGCCTTTGCGGGTGCCGCAAGATACCATGGCCCAACGGCCTGCGCTAATCCAAGCGGTACAGCCAGTAAAAATCCAAGAACGATCGTGACAACCAGCAACCAAAGCGTGGTCCAGATACCCTTCAATGCAAGCGGCGCATAATTGGGTATCCAGTCCCACCGCAATGTCATCGCGCACCAAACCGCGATCCCGGCAAAGATCAGCATCATCACGATACGATGAGGTTGCATCAGAGATCTGAGGTCGATCATCTGCTGCCTCCGTTCAGAGCGGGTTGGCCGCGACGGGCCCATTTCTCAATCCGCGCAAAGATCCCACCCGAAAACAGCGTAACCATCAGATAAAGGAAGCCCGCCGCCAGGAAAAAGGTGAAGTAGGCCCGCGTGCTGCTGGCCGCCTGGCGCGTTTCCAGCGTCAGCTCGTTAAAGCCGACAACGGCCAGCAATGCGGTGTCTTTGGTTGCAATCAGCCACAAGTTGGCCAGACCCGGTACCGCAAAGCTCATCATGGCGGGGATTGTGACGCGCCGCATGGTCATGAAGGCCGGCATCCCGTAGGATTTCGCCGCTTCGATCTGACCGGGCGGAACCGCCTGAATGGCACCGCGCAGAATCTCGGTCGCATACGCGCCCTGAACGACGCCCAGCACCCAAATGCCTGCGGCAACGCCGTTGATCTCGACGCGGCCACCACCCATGGCAGCAGATATCTTGTTGATAATGTCGGATCCCACGTAATACAGGATCAGGATCAGGACCAGTTCCGGCACGGCGCGGATCACGGTCGTATAAATGGCAAGAAGGTCGCGCGTGACCTTCCCGCCGTAAAGTTTGCCATACGCTCCGAACAATCCGATCACGAGGCCCAGCGCATATGCGCCAAAAGCGATCTGCAAGGAGTGAGACAATCCGCGTAGCAGATTGGCCCCCCACCCCGGCGGCGAGAGCGACAGAAGCTCTGCGCTCTGCGCCAAACCAAGTGATTCCAGAAATCCGGTCACGGCAACGGCTTAGTAGATGCTGGTCGAGAAATAGTTCGACGTGATCTTCTCATGCGTGCCATCGGCAAGAATTGCCGCGATGCCCTTGTTCAACGCCGCAAGCAGGTCATCCTGCCCTTTACGAACGCCCGCACCGACACCACGCCCCAAAATGGCGGGATCGTCCTTCACGGCACCTTTGATTTCGCAGCAAGCACCGGCATCCGAATTCACAAAATCGGCCATCGCAATGCTGTCAGCTTGTGTGGCGTCGATCCGACCGGCAAACAGGTCCTGATTGGCCTCATCCTGAGTTTGATAGACGCGCAGTTCGGAATCCTTGAAGTATTCCTGCGCATAGGCTTGGTGGATCGTCGAAGCCTGAATGCCAATGACTTTACCCGCCAGCGATTCCGGGGTTGCTTCGATATCCATCGATTTATCGGCAACGATAACCGCAGGTGTGTTGTAGTAAGGATCGCTGAAATCAATGGTTTTCAACCGTTCCTCGGTGATCGACATCGAGGCCATGATGGCGTCGATCTGCTGTCCGGTCAGCGATGGGATGATGCCGTCCCAGGCCACTGGCGTGATAACACAGTCAAGTTCGGCAGCGGCGCAAACTGCATTGATGACATCGATCTCCCAACCAACCCAGTTGCCTGAACTGTCCAGCGACGCGAAGGGCGGATAAGGCTCGGCCGCGATGCCGATCTTGACCTCTTCTGCACTGGCAACACCAGCCGAAAGGACAGCGGCGGCAAGACCGGACGCGAGCAGTTTTTTGACGTTCATTTTGTTACTCCCTTTAGGTTTATTTTGTTGTTTTTTGTAGTGGATCAGGCGACCGAGCTGAGGAACTGCTTCAATCGTTCTGATTTTGGATTTCCGAAGACCTCGGCAGGTGGACCCTGCTCTTCAATGCGGCCCTCGAAAAGATAGACGACATGGTTCGCGACTTCGCGCGCAAACTTCATTTCATGGGTCACAAGCAGCATGGTGCGCCCTTCCGCTGCAAGATCCCGGATCACGGTCAGAACCTCGCCGACAAGCTCTGGGTCAAGCGCTGAAGTTGGCTCATCGAAAAGCATCACCGAAGGATCCACCGCAAGCGCGCGTGCGATGGCGGCGCGCTGTTGCTGACCGCCTGAAAGATAGGCCGGATAGGTGTCGGCCTTGTCACCAAGCCCCACCCTTTTCAGCAGGTCATGCGCCCGCGCGACAGCTTCGGCCTTTGGTACCTTAAGGACATGTACCGGTACCTCGATCACGTTTTCCAGAAGCGTTCGATGTGTCCACAGGTTGAACTGCTGGAAAACCATCGCAAGCCGCGTACGGATACGTTCTATCTGGCGGCGGTTCGAGGGGCTGCCGTCGGCATGCATTTCAACCAGCTCACCGCCGATGGTGATCTTTCCCGAGCTTGGTGTTTCCAGAAAGTTGATACAGCGCAGCATGGTGGATTTGCCCGAGCCTGAACCCCCAATGATGGCAACGACATCGCCCTTGTTCGCTGTCAGCGAGACACCTTTCAAAACCTCCAGCGTGCCGAAAGACTTGTGCAGGTCCTCAACCCTTATCGCCTCTTCAGACGTGGTTGCTTCGCGTGCGGGTGTTGCTGCTTTGGCTGTGTCCATATCCAAGAATCTTCTGATTTCAGCTTGCAGTAAGCCTCGAATCTCGCAATTATGCAAGTGTATAATAATTCCGTACCATGGATGGCCCGGACGTGCAGGACGACAGCCGTAAATTTACACGTGAATCTGCCGAGTTTCGGCGCGAGGCGCTGATCCTGGCGACTTTGGACCTGATTGCCGAGATGGGCGTTCGGGGTGCCACTGTGCGTCAGATCGCGGCCCGCGCGAACGTGACCCAAGGGCTGATCCGGCACTATTTCTCATCCAAGGAGGAACTGGTTCAGGCTGCGTACGAACATCACATGAATACGCTGACCGATCAGACAGCTGCGTCGTCAGGGAAAGGCAGCGCAGTATCTCAGTTGACCAACTTCGTTGATGCGTCGCTGCGACCGCCAATCGTTGATCCAAGCGCTGTGGCCTTGTGGGCCGGCTTCCTGAACAAGGTACAGCGTGATCCGAAAATGCAACGCATCCACCAGCAAACCTACAGCTATTTCCGGGATCAGCTTGAAAAGCTGATCGTCGCCGCATTGCAAGAAACCGGACGTCCAGTCACCACGCCGCAAGCCGTGCAACTGGCCATTGCCTGCAACGCGGTTATCGACGGTCTTTGGCTGGAAGGCGGTGCGCTTCCAGATGCGTTTTCCGAAGGTCAATTGGCGCAGATCGGATTGGATTCCGTCAGCGCTATCGTCGGTATCCCATTGATCAAAGAGGTGGAACAACCATGAAGACCACATCTGTGACAGAACGGTTAGCGGGCTTGGGTGGCGCCAAATGGGGCGTACATCTGAAAGCGCGCGACCTTATCAAGGCCGGAGCGGACATCATCGAAATGACGATAGGTGAACCGGACGTGCCGGTGCCGGACGCGCTGGTCGAAGCCACCGTAACCTCACTACGGGCCCAGCGAACGGGCTACTCCAATGGCCGTGGCGAAGCTGGCTTGCTTGACGCGCTTTCCGCCCGTTACTCGGCCTCCCGCGGACGCGTTTTCGGGCCCGAGAATTTTCTGTGCTTTCCCGGAACGCAGACCGCACTGTTCGCTGCCATGGCCGGCGTTGCCGAGGCCGGTGACGAAGTTCTGGTCGGTGATCCGATGTATGCAACCTACGAAGGGGTCGTTCGTGCGTCCGGGGCGGAAATGGTGCCCGTACCTCTGCGCCCGGAACACGGGTTTCGCATGCAGGCCAAAGATATCGCCGCACGCGTAACACCGCGCAGCCGCGCCATTCTTCTGACAACGCCACACAACCCAACGGGCGCGATCCTGACCGCCGAGGAGTTAACCGAGATCGGACAGCTCGCGATTGCGTATGATTTGTGGATTATCTCGGACGAGGTCTATGAAGAACTGATCTTTGACGGGGCCAGATTTGTGTCGCCACTGGCAGACCCGGAACTGGCGGATCGTGTCATAGGCGTATCATCCATCTCGAAATCACATGCCGCGCCGGGGTTCCGCAGTGGCTGGTGTGTCGGGCCAGCCGCGTTTTGCGAAGCGCTACTGCCCTATTCCGAGACCATGCTTTTCGGCAATCAGCCCTTTATCGCCGATATGACTGAAAAGGCGATCCGTGACGGGTCCGAGGTTGCCTCCGGCATGGCCGCCCGTTTTTCAGCGCGCGCCACGCTTTTGGCTGATCGCCTCGAAGCAGAAACGGATCTGACCGTTCACCGGCCTCAGGCGGGAATGTTCGCCATGATCAACGTCTCCGCCACCGGGTTGGACGGCGAAGCCTATGCCTGGGACCTGTTGCAGACCGGGGTGGCTGTCATGCCGGGTTCCGCCTTTGGGGACAGCTTGAAAGACTGGGTACGGGTCGCACTGACGATCAGTGACACCGACTTTGCCACTGCGGTCTCTCGCATAATCGATCACGCCAACAGAAAATCACGCGAGGTTGCATGAGTGAAATGACCGTGGGCGAAGCATTGGTTGCCAGGCTTCGCCAAAGGGATGTGACCTGCGTCTTCGGAATTCCGGGCGTTCATACGGTCGAGCTTTACCGCGGGCTTGCAGGCTCGGGCATTCGTCACGTTACACCCAGACACGAACAGGGCGCAGGATTTATGGCCGACGGCTATGCGCGCGTGTCAGGCAAACCGGGTGTGGCCTTTGTGATCACCGGGCCCGGATTAACCAATACATTGACGCCGATGGCGCAGGCCCGCGCGGATTCAATACCAATGCTGGTGGTGTCTGGGGTCAACAAAACCGCGTCGCTTGGCAGGGGTTTAGGGCATCTGCATGAATTGCCAGACCAGTCGGGACTGGCCAGGACCGTTGCGTTGTTGTCCGAACAGGTTTCCGCCACCAACGCTCTGGACCCGGCCTTGGACCGCGTGTTCCACACCCTCACCAACGGTCGACCCGGACCGGTGCATATCGAAGTTCCGTTGGATATCGCAGCGGCTGATTATCAGGAAACACAGGTCGAACCGCTTGTCTCAGCCTCTCCGATTGACCCGGCTTTGATTACACAAGCCGCACAGCAACTGGCCAAAGCGAAGAACGTTGTCATTCTGGCGGGCGGCGGCGCAAAACGTTCCGAGGCTGGATTGCAGGCCCTGGCCGAAGCTCTCGATGCGCCCGTGGTGCAAACGGTCAACGCGCGCGGCCTGATGCACAGGCATCCGCTGACTGTTCCGGCAAGCCCCAGCCTGAACGCCGTACGCGGCTTGATAGAAAGCGCCGATTGCGTCCTTGCACTGGGAACCGAGCTGGGCCCAACCGACTATGATATGTATGCCACCGGCCAAATTGCTAAAATGTCAGGGTTGATACGGATTGATCGGTGCGGCGACCAACTGGCGCGACATGAGGCAGCGCTCATCATTCAAGGTGACGTCAACTTGGCTGTATCAGCGCTGGTTGACGCCTTGCCGCACAAGCCAAAGCAAAGCGATGGCGCGGAACGTACAGGCAAAACACGTGACGCCGCCTGGGCGGAAATTGGTCCGGACTATCGCAAACAGGTGGAAATCCTCAACGCAATGCGTTCTGCGGTCCCGAACACCCTGATGGTCGGAGACTCCACCCAACCGATCTATGCCGGCAATCTTTTCTACGATCACGACCGGGCCGGAGGCTGGTTTAACGCGGCAACCGGGTACGGCGCGCTGGGCTATGGAATCCCCGCAGCCATCGGTGCTTCGGTCGCCGATCCGACAGCACGTGTGATATGTATCGCGGGCGATGGGGGCGCGCAGTTTTCTCTGCCTGAAATCATGGCCGCAGTCGACGAAGACCTGCCGGTCACCTTCGTGATCTGGAACAACCACGGATACCAGGAAATTGCCACGTCAATGCAGGATGCGGGCGTGACAGTCATAGGATGTGATCCCTCGCCTCCTGATTTTTCGGCGACGGCCAAGTCATACGGTATTCCATTCGCTTCGGTTCCAGCTGAACCGCAGGCTGTCGCGCAGGCATTGCGCCAAACTTCCGCCCAGAACGGGCCGGTAATGATCGAAGTCACCGCTCCGAAATTCGCAGCTCAGAAAGATTGAAACATGTCAGACCCAACCTTTGAGTTTTCCCGCGCCATCACCCGCCGTCCGGCTCCGACTATTGCAGGCGGGTTGCGTGCAGAAGATATCGGAAACCCGGATTTCGACGGGATGACAGCGGCGCATAAGGCATATGTGGCAGCACTGAAAAGCACCGGAGCAGAGGTGATCGAACTGGATCCCCTGAACGCGTTTCCCGACGCGCAATTTGTCGAGGATACAGCCCTTTGCCTGCCGCAAGGTGCGATATTGATGCGGCCCGGCGCACCTTCGCGGATGGGTGAAGTGGCTGAAATGGCGCCGACCCTTCGCGACTGCTACGACACGGTTCTGGAAATTCAGGGACCCGGCCATGTCGAGGGTGGAGATATCCTTGTTACCGGTCGAGAAATTCTGGTGGGCCGGTCAGACCGGACTGACGCGGAAGGTGTCGCCGAGCTGGCGAAAATCACCTCGGAGTGGGGGCACAAACTGCGCGAAGTTTTCACGCCCGAGGGCGTCCTACACTTCAAGACAGATTGTTCGCTGATGGACGCCGAGACAATACTGTCGACCCGACGGCTGGATGCATCGGGCTGTTTTGAGGGCTACCGGGTGCTGCATGTTGCGGACGGAGAGGAAGCTGCCGCCAATGCGATCCGCTTCAACAATCTGGTGCTGATGGCCGCTGGCTTCCCACGCACCGCTGAGATGTTGGATCGCGAAGGGTATGAGGTCGTAGAAATCGACAACACCGACTGCGCAAAGCTGGACGGAGGAATGTCCTGCCTTTCGTTAAGGTTCTAAGGGCGTAACCGGTAGCGTTCGATCCTTGGTGTTTCTTGCGAAACCCGTCGCCTGTACCGGTCTTTCCTTTCCCGCCATTCGCTCATAAACATAGGTGGCCGGCGATGATCTCGTCCGCCTAGTGCGACCTGCAACCGGTTGCAAGACTTTTGCGATGGTGCATAATGAATCTCTGATGCAAAACACCTTGATATCTCTGACCATCAACGACCGGAGCCGCACTGCGTGAGCGTGACCCTGAAAGACGTCGCAGCCTTGGCTGGTGTATCGCGATCCGCGGTGTCGCGCACCTTTACCGAAGGCGCCTCGGTCTCTGCGAAAACACGCAGCAAAGTTGAAAAGGCCGCGCGAGAGCTTGGCTACAGTCCCAACGCCCTCGCCTCGTCCCTGACCACCGGGCGCACCAAGTTGATCGGGTTGATTTCGAACAACTTTCACAACCCGATTTTTCTTGAGGTGTTCGATCAGTTCACCCGCGCCTTGCAGGAACGCGGGCTACGCCCTTTGATCGTGAACCTGACGGACGAGACCGAGCCCGCAAACTCGGTCCGCATGCTGCGCCAGTATTCGGTTGACGCGGCCATCGTTGCCTCTTCGACGCTGCCGCCCAGCTTTGCCAAGGCGTTCCACGATGCGGGCGTACCGGTGGTGCACACGTTCGGTCGCTCGGCCACCTCGCCCGAAGTGCATGTGGTGGGAATCGACAACGTCGAATGCGGGCGCATGGCCGCGCGCGAGCTTTTGGCGCGCGGATACAGGCGTGTCGGCTATCTGGGCGGGCCCAAAGATGCAACCTCGGCACTCGACCGGTATCGCGGGTTCATGGAAGAATTGGCAGATCATCCCGATATCGAATTAAGTCATTGTTTCGCAGGGGCTTATTCCTTCGAGGCCGGCCGCGCCGAAATGTTGCGCCTGTTGGCCAACACCCCGTCCGAAGCGTATTTCTGCGGCGATGACATCCTGTCTGTAGGCGCATTGTCCGCACTGGCTGATCACGGGCTGAAACCCGGTCAGGACATTGGAATTATCGGACTGAACGACATGGAAATGTCGCGCTGGGAAAGCGTTAACCTGACAACGATCCACCAGCCGATCAAGCAGATCATCACCTCATCCGTCGATCTGGTTGTCGAGATGCTGAAAGAGCCTCAGCGCTATCCCGAGGCCCGCATTTTCCCCTGCCGCGTGATCGAACGGGGCACATTGCGGCCCCGCCCCTGATCAGCGAAACATCGGCGGGCGCGCGTCCTTCCACACGCCATCGGCCTTGCCCGATGCAACAGCCGCGTGGACGGCCGCAATGGACCGCAGCCCATCTGCCGCACCGGGCAGACCGCCGCGTCTTTCACCGCGGATCGCGTCCGCCAGATCGCAATAGATGTTGGCGACCGCCAGCGGGAACCCCTCGGGGTGCGCTATGGCGACACGCGACAGGCGTTGCACCTCGTCGTGCAAACCGCCCTCGCCCTTTTCGATGATCTGCGTACGCCCGCCGACCGGAGTATAGATCAACTGGTTGGGCTGTTCGGATGCCCAGCGCAGCCCACCGGTTTCGCCAAAGACCTGAATGTCAAAGCCATGCTGCCGCCCGATCGCCACCGAAGATGTCCACAGGCGTCCAACCGTGCCGCCCTCCATCCGGAAATTGATCATTGCATCATCTTCCAACTCACGGCTGGCGATGGTCGAGGCCATGTCGGCAGACAGGGATTTCACCTGATCGTTACAGATGAAACTGGCCATATGCAACGCGTGGATACCGCAATCGGCAAACTGCCCCGACACCCCGGCCATCGCAGGGTCATAGCGCCAGCGTACGCGCGGGTTATCCGCATCTGTGGCGTCGCCATGATGGCCGTGGCTGAAATTGGTCACCACCAGACGCACCTTGCCGATTTCGCCTGCGCGCACCATCGCGCGAGCCTGACGCACCATCGGATAGGCAGAGTAACAGTAGTTCACCGCGCAGATCCTGCCCGAGGCTTCGGCCACGCGCACAATCTCTTCGCCCTCTTCAACCGTCATGGTCATCGGCTTTTCGCACAAAACGTTAAAGCCTGCCTCAAGATACGCCTTGGTAATCTCAAAATGGGTCGAATTGGGCGTCGCGATGGTTACCAGATCAATCCGATCGTCGCGGTCTTTTTCGCCCGCCAGCATCTCTTGCCAGTCGCCATAGGCGCGATCGGCAGCAACACCCAATCGCTGCGCGTATTCGCGGCCCACGTCGGGCCGGTGATCCAGCGCGCCAGCGGCAAACTCAAACAGCCCGTCAGCCTGTGCCCCCAAGCGGTGCGCGGGGCCAATCTGGCTGCCTTCACCACCCCCGATCATGCCCCATCTCAACTTAGCCATGGTCATTGTCTCTCATTGGAATTGTCTCGTAGAGCGATCAGAAATCGCTGATGTCCTGCCACTGCCGCTGATCGGACGAGGCCAGCGCAGCGGCCAGCACGCGGTTGACCTCATGCCCGTCGCGGAACGTGGGCCAGATCGCCTCGCCGGTGTGGATGGCCTGTAGAAAATCCTTAGCCTCGATGATGATCTGATCCTGATAGCCGGTTCCATGACCCGGACCCTGACAGAAGGGCTCATAATCCGGGTGTGCTGGGCCGGTCAGGATCTTGGTGAACCCGCGCGCGGCTTCGGGCCCTTCGCGCTTGTACAGCCACAGCGCGTTCTGGTCCTCCTGATCGAACCGGATGGCACCTTTTGTGCCTGATATTTCATAGGCATATCCCATTTTCCGACCCGTCGCGACGCGGCTGAAATACAGGTTTCCCATCACCCCGTTTTCAAACCGACACATCATCTGGGCATGGTCGTCATTTGTTACCTCACCACCGGGGCGGGTTTTGTGAACGGTCTCAACATCGGCCATCACCTGCGCAATGGGCCCGATCAGCGCCAATGCGCCGTTGACCATATGCGGGGCAAGATCGCCGATTGTGCCATTGGCCCTACCGGTTGTGCGCCAGGTGGCCGGGGCCTGCGGATCGGCATAGAAATCCTCGGTATGCTCGCCCCGAAACCACGTGATGTCACCAATCGCGCCATCGGCAATCAACTGGCGGGCATATTGGCTGGCGGGTGTGCGGATATAGTTGAACCCCACCATGTTCACCGCCCCCGAAGCCTCAGCCGCGGCAACCATGGCCCGACTGTCTTCAAGCGATGCGCCCAATGGTTTCTCGCACAAGACCGGTTTGCCCAAGGCAAAAGCCGCTTCGGCGATCTGACGATGTGTTGACTGAGGCGAGGCGATCACGATTGCCTCGACCCTGGGGTCTTCAACCAAGATGCGCCAGTCATCGGTCGCCCTCTGAAATCCATAGGCCGCCCGGTAGCGTTCGGCACTGTCCGGGCTCGACGCGCAGATGACCTCGAGCCGGGGGCGCAACGCCGTGTTGAACACCGCACCGACGGCCGACATGGCAACGGAATGGGCCTTGCCCATATAACCGCCACCCACGATTCCCACTCCGATTTCAGGCATCTGCCATGGCCTCGCACATTGTGTTTGCAACCGGTTGCAAAATCAGTATCGTGTGAATCGATTCAACGCAAGGTCCAAACTTTGCCCACCCCACTTTGCCGGAGGATATGACGTGAGCGCTTTGATGGAGGGTATCAAAGGAAACCGCTTTGCCGTTCTGGGGCGTGCGGGTATGGACCTTTACGCAGACCCGATCGGTGTCAAAAGCGAAGAGGCCGATACGTTCCATGCCGATCTTGGCGGCTCGTCCGCGAATATCTGTGCCGGTCTGGTCAAGCTGGGCAGTCAGGCATCCTTGATCACCTCCATCTCGGACGATGCAATTGGTCGGTTCTGCCTCAACCGGTTGCAACATTACGGGGTGGATACCTCTTACATCCGCGTGTTGGGGGGTGAGTATCGCACCTCTCTGGCCCTGTATGAAAGCCGGACCGAGAACTTTCAGAATGTCATCTACCGCAACGGTGCGGTCGATTTTCAGGTTACTGACGCGGATGTCGACAGGGTTGACTATTCATCCTTCTCGGCCCTGATCTCGGCTGGCACTGTCTTTGCGTCGGAACCCTCGCGCAGCGCCACGTTCCAAGGGTTTGAAAACGCGCGCAAAGCTGGTCTTCCGATCATTTTCGATGTTGATTACCGCCCCTACAGCTGGCCGTCGCCGGAAGTTGCCGCTGACGTTCTGTCCCGTGCGGGCGAAGCCTGTGACCTGATTGTCGGCAATGATGAAGAGTTCGGGTTCATGGCCGGAGGTCTGGAAAAGGGCTTTGCCAAGGCACAGGACCTCGCCAGGAAACCGGGCCGGGTTGTCATTTACAAGATGGGCGAAAAAGGCGCCGTGACGCTGGCGGATGGGCAGGAAATCAGAACCGGGATCTACCCAGTGGACGCCATCAAGCCAGTCGGGGCTGGTGACAGTTTCATGGCAGGGCTTCTGGCTTCGATCGCGGCGGAGCACTCGCTGAAAGACTCGGTGATGCGCGGTTCCGCCTGCGCATCCATTGTCGTTTCCAAACCCGGCTGCGCCCCCGCCATGCCGACGACCCCCGAACTGAACGCGTTCCTCGCCTCTCACCCTGGCCCGACCACATAGGAGTATCCCATGCATATCGCGCCCTATGACAATCAGAACAAGCCCATCGTTGACGCCGGTGATCCGTCCGTTCCGCTGAACTATTTCAACATCGTCAAACTGAAAAAAGGCGAGGCGTTCGAATACCAGGTGCCGGGCTACGAGACCTGCATCGTCCCTGCAACCGGCAGCGTCGATGTGGATGTCGAAGGCGTTTCCTTCCCCAGTCTGGGCAACCGGGGCGAAGATGTCTGGGATGGCGAGCCCGAGGGCGTCTATGTGCCCGTCGGCGCAAAGGTACAGATGGTCTGCGTTTCTGACGCGACCGAGGTGTTCATTGCCGGTGCCAAATATGACAAGGTGCTGGACCCGTTCGATGTGCGCGAACACGACCTTGTGCAATATGGCAGCGACGACACCAAAACCCACCGCAAAATCAAACACATCCTTGGCCAAAAGCAACACGACAAGGTCGGCCGCCTATTGGTGAGTGAGCTGTTCACCGTCGGTCAGGGCGGCTGGTCGGGCTTTCCCAGCCACAAGCATGACACCAACCGCCTGCCGGACGAAACCCGCCACGATGAGACCTATAATTTCCGGTTCAAACCCAACTGGGGCTCGGGCCTTCAGATGTTGCAGCGCGAGGATAACCAGCCGGGTGACGCCTATCACATCGTGGATGGATCGACCGTTTGCATCGACAAGGGTTATCACCCCTGCTGCGTTTTGCCGGGGTACGAGATGTATTATTTCACCATCCTCGGCGGCCTGACCCAGCGTTCTCTGGTGCAGTATTTCCAGCCCACACATGCCTATCAGATCGAGACCATTCCCGGCATCAAAGACATGATTGCGAAATTCAAATGACCCTCGTCACGCTGAAAGACGTCCTGCAACCCGCTTATGAAAAGGGCTATGCCGTGGGCGGGCTGGTCACACTCGGCTGGGAAGATATGCGCGCCTATGTGGCCGCGGCCGAGGCCGAGAATGCGCCCGTGATCCTGCAAGCCGGACCCAGCTGCCGCGACCACACTCCGCTGCCGGTCCTGGGCAAGATGTTCCGGTATCTGGCCGAAAACGCCTCGGTACCCGTCGTGGCGCATCTGGACCACGGCTATACGTTCGAAGACTGCAAGATCGCGCTCGACAGCGGTTTTACGTCCCTGATGTTCGACGGATCGCGCAAGCCCTTGCAGCAAAACATCGATGAAACTGCCGCAATTGCCGAGATGGCCCATGCGGCAGGGATTTCCTGCGAAGGCGAGATTGGTTTTGTCGGGTACTCGGGCGGTGAAGGATCGAACGGCACCGACCCGACAGAAGCGGCCCAGTTCGCACGTGAAAGCGGTGTGGATGCGATGGCGATATCGGTCGGCAACGTCCACCTGCAACAAAACAAGGAAGGCGGTCTGGACGAAGCCCGCATCGCCGAGATCGACGCCTTGACCACAGTGCCTCTGGTCATTCATGGCGGGTCGGGCGTGCCGGTAGATCAGCGCATGAAGCTGTCCCGCGAAACCTCAATCTGCAAATTCAACATCGGGACCGAGCTGCGCATGGCCTTCGGCAGTGCCCTGCGAGACGCTGTCAATCGCGATCCCGAACGGTTTGACCGCGTGACCATCCTGAAGGAAACCCACAACCCGGTCGAAGCCGCCGCGCGCATGGTCATCCGTGCCTTTGGTGCACCCCCGCAACGCTAACGCGCGCTTTCTCCTTCAGATCGAGCCGCCCTCGACCATGAAGTTGCCCGCGCTGCACATGGCGGAGTCGTCCGAGGCCAGAAACAGCACCATGCGCGCGACATAGACAGGTTCAATTGGATCGGGCAGGCATTGGCGGTCGACCTGTTTGGCCAGCGCCTCGGGCGTGACCCACAGGTCTTTCTGGCGGTCGGTCATGATCCAGCCCGGCACAACCGTGTTCACACGAATGCGGTGATCGCCCAATTCGCGCGCCATGGTGCGCGTCAGGCCGTGCACCGCCGATTTCGCGGTGGCATAGGCCGGAAAACCTGCCCCGGCCTCCCACCAGGAATTCGATCCGACATTGACGATCGAACCTGCGCCCTTGGCGATCATACCCGGGGCCACAGCCTGAATGGCAAAGAACATATGGCGGAAATTGGTCGCCATCCGCTCATCCCAATAGTCAGGCGTGACTTCGCGCCAGTCGTGGCGGTCATCCTGGGCAGCGTTGTTGACCAGCACATCCGCCTCGCCCAGTTCCTCAACCAGTTGGTCCAGCGCAGCCCGCATTGCTTCGATATCGCGCAGGTCGCATCGCGCAAAGGCGTGTTCACCGTCCAGTTCCGCCAGCAGAGCAAGGCCCGCATCCGCATTGATATCCAGAAACCCGACCTTCGCCCCTTGTGCGGCGAAGGCGCGAACGGTTTCCGCACCAATTCCCCCGGCCCCGCCGGTGATGATAACCGTTTTGCCCGCAAGGCTAGGGTAATTGGCGAAGTCTTGGCTCATCCGTCACGCTCCATGATCCATTCGACCTCGGGGGCCAGGGCAAACCGCCATTTGCGCAGGGGGCCCGCCATGACGTTCAGGTAATACATCTCAAACCCATAGGGCGCGCCGCAAGGATGATGGCCACGCGGAACGATCACAACATCGCCATCGGAGACGGCCATCGTCTCATCCAACTGGCCATCATCGGTATAGACCCGCTGGATTCCGAACCCGTTGGCCGGATTGAGGCGGTGGTAATACGTCTCTTCCAAATAGGTGATGCGGGGGAAATCATCCTCATCATGTCGATGACTGGGGTAAGAGGACCAGTGCCCATTGGGCGTAAAGACTTCGGTCACCAGCAGGCTGTCGGCACAATCCTCGTTCTCCATCGCGATATTGTTGATATATCGCGTATTCACACCCTTGCCGCGTTCGGTCAGCGTGATGCCATCTGGCCCGATCCGGCGCGCTTTGTGTCCGCCCTTGCCCGGGGCCGAGCACACCGCCACAACACAATCGGTTTCCGCCACAGCCTCCCACTCGGTTCCGTTGGGCAGATACAGGCTATGCGGCGGTGTCTTCTCGAACACGTTCATCCGACCGCCCAATACGCCCCAGTCCTGCCCGGCCCCGGTGATCCGCGCCTTGCCTTCGACCATCACCAGAATGACTTCGCGGTCTCCTGTCGCCTCGGCCGCCCTGTCTCCTGCTTGCAGATGATACAGCCCAAAACCCACATATCGCCATCCGGCACTGTCCGGGGTGATGTCATGTACCTTGCTACGGGTTCCAATAGGCTTCTTCAGCAGGTCTGCCATTCTTGTTCTCCTTATTGGGCGGGCCTAAACGGCCCGCCTGTATCGCCCTCAGGCCGCTTGCCGTGTTTGCAGGGCCGAAAGCGCCTCGGACAGTCGGGCCTCGGCCCACCCTTCCGATACGGCCCGGTGCAATATGTCGGCCTGGCTTTCAGGCGCATTGCCACCAATCGGCGGGTCGGTGTCCAGATTGGTCGGGAACGGATAGCCCTCAGCCGTTGCGGCAATCGCCGCATTCAGCTCTGCCGCACTCAGCGCCCCCCGTTGTTTCAGGGCGGCCAGCGACGGAAACACCGCCTGCGACATGGACTGCCGGTCAACCATCTCCATCGCACGACCGAAGGCAGACGAGACCTGCAACAGGTTCGCCATCCGCTGAATATCCGCACTGCTGTTTTCCCCGGCAGCGTGAAACAGCGCCGGGTTGAAGAAAACGGCATCCCCCTTTTCAAGGGGCAACTGAATGTAGTTCTCTTCGAAAAACGCCCGGTGTGCCGCATCGTGAAAGGCCAGATATCCCGGCGCATAAAGCTGCGAAAACGGCAGCAGTTTGGTTGGGCCGCTTTCCACGGGCATATCGCAATGCGCAACCGCCCCCTGCAAGGTCAGCGAAGCCGTCACCAGATGGGCATGGGCCGGATACCGGGCGGCGCTGTCGGCGGTTTGAAAGCCCAGATGATAATCCCGATGCGCCTGCTGTGCCTTGCCGCCGGGGCGCACCTGATTGATTTGCGCGGTCATTTGATAGTTCGGCCCCAGCCACGCCTCGCAAGCCGCTGCAATGGCCACATTCCCGAAATAGAGCGCAAAGCCCTCGGGATCGCGCAAGCACTGTTTCTGCAATGCGTTCCATATCCGGTCATTCGCGCCCGAGGCCGCGAAGTGGTCACCTTCCCCGGCCCCGCCCTGACGTTCTTCCTCGATGATCTGATGGAACACAGCGGTCGCCCGGTCGATCACGGACGTATCCGCAAATGCGCCTTTTAGAACGATCACACCCGCAGATTTGTCCAACACGCCTGCCCATTCTGCCAGCAGTGCTTTTCTTTGATCCGCATTCTCCAGCGCCGGGCGCAGGGCGTGCATATCATAGATCGGAACGTTCTTTTGCACCGATGCGGCATGAGGCACCGCACCGGTTGTCAGGTTTTGCGAGGTCAACACCTTGAACTCATCCAGATCGCAGGATTCCCGGTCAAAATAGCCGACGTATCCAAGTTCTTGATGTACCATGACAAACTCCTCTTTCATGGCTTCGGTGTTGCCCCGAGGGGCGGTGATTAAACGGTGATCTCCAACCCTGCCTTGCCGCAAACCTCGACGATGTGGTCATAGCCCAATTTGGAGTACTCATAGGGCGGCGCCTTGGCGGGGTCCTGCTCGGCCTCGACCACGATCCAGCCGCTGTAATCCATTGCTTTCAACGCGTTGGCTACGGCCTGAAAGTCGATGCACCCATCACCCGGCACGGTGAACGCGCCGGCGATCACCGCATCCAGAAAGCTGCGATTGTTCTCGCGCGTGTCCTGCACGATGTCAGGGCGGATGTCCTTGAAGTGGACATGGTGCACCCGGTCGCCCCAACGGTTCAGCGTGGCCATCACATCGCCGCCACCAAACAGCAGATGGCCCGTATCGAAACACAGCTTCAGCTCGGGGCCTGAACCTTGCATCAGCCAGTTCACATCCTCTTCGCTTTCGATGATCGTGCCCATATGATGGTGATAGGCCACCGGCATACCCTGATCTGCCATCCATTTGGCAAGCTCGGTCAGCTTGCCCGCATAGGCCAGAACCTCGTCTTTGGACAGCTTCGGGCGGTCATTGACCGGTGTTCCGATCTGCCCCTGAACGGTATTTGAACACTCGGCGTAAACAATGCAGGGGCTGTTCAGCGCAACAAATTGTTCCACCTGCTCGCGCACGATGGCGATCTCGGCCTCAAGGTCATTGACCAGAGTACTGCCCGAACACCAACCGCCACACAGCGCGATGTCGTTTGCGTCCAGATAGGCGCGCAACCCTTCGGTGTCGCCGGGCATCCGCTGGCCACGCTCGACACCGGTATAGCCGATCTCGCGCGCTTCTTTAAGCGCCTGCTCCATCGTGTAGGCTGCGGTCAGGTCCGGCAGATCGTCATTCTGCCAGGCAATCGGAGAGATACCGATCTTCACGCTCATTTCGTGTTTCTTTCCTTGATGGCGACCTCATAGGCCGCACGTTTTTCGTTTACTTCCGGACGGATGCTGACCTCGGGCACCGCCACTTCCCACCACGTTCCGCCATATTCGGTCGATGGGTAGGGATCGGTGTCGATCACCACCACATAGGGGCCTTTGATGTCACTTCGCTTGGCCAGTGCCTCCTCAAGCTCGGTGATCGAGCTGACCTTGAGCGCGGTCGCCCCCATTGCTTCGGCATGTTTGGCAAAGTCGATCACCGAATTTTCGCCGCCGATTGCGTGATCCAGCAGGTTGTTAAACTCGGCCCCGCCGGTTCCCATCTGCAAACGGTTGATGCAGCCAAAGCCGCGATTGTCGGTGACCACAACGGTGAACGAAATCCCCATCATCGCCGCCGTCGCCATTTCCGAGTTCGCCATCATGTAAGTACCGTCGCCGGTAAAGCAGATCACGTCGCGGTCGGGCTGGGCCATCTTGATGCCCATCGCACCGGCGATCTCATACCCCATGCAGCTGAAGCCATATTCCATATGATAGGCACCGGGGCGCGGTGCCTTCCACAGCTTGTGCAACTCACCCGGCATCGTGCCCGCGGCACACATGGCAACGGTGTTTTCATTGGCCACCCGCTGCACGGCACCAATCACCTGCATATCCGTGGGCAGCGCATTGGTGTCTGCGGGCGCGTCGGTCAATGCGTCGACCTTGGCAAACCATTCCGACTTCAGCGTTGCAGGCATATCAGGCGCGCGGTAACCGCCCAACGCGTCGCTCAGTTCACCCAGCCCAACGCGGGCGTCAGACTGCAGCGGCATCGCGCCGTGCTTTGCCGCGTCATAGGCGGCGGTGTTCAGGCTGATCAATTCCCGCTCGGGGTTCGCGAACAATCCCCAAGACCCGGTGGTGAAATCCTGAAAACGGGTGCCGACGCCCAGCACAAGATCCGCCTCGGCGCAGATATCGTTGGCAGGCTCACCGCCGGTGACGCCAATCGGACCAAGGTTCAGCGGATGATCCCAGGCCAGCGCGGATTTACCTGCCTGCGTCTCGGCCACCGGCACATTGTGCGCTTCGGCAAAGCGCTGCAAAGCGGCGGTCGCGTCCGAGTAATGCACACCGCCCCCGGCCACGATCACAGGGCGCTTGGCTGCCTTAATCGCGGCCACGGCCCGTGTCAGTTCACCCTCATCCGGACGAATTCGGCGCTGATACCAGACGCGCGGCTCAAAAAAGCTTTCGGGATAGTCATAAGCCTCGGCCTGCACATCCTGACAAAAGGCCAGCGTCACCGGACCGCAATCCGCCGGGTCCGTCATCGTGCGGAAGGCGCGCGGCAGCGCCGTCAACAGGTGCTCCGGCCGGGTGATGCGGTCGAAATAGCGGCTGACCGGTCTGAAACAGTCATTCGCACTGATGGTTCCGTCCGAGAACACTTCGGGTTGCTGCAAAACCGGGTCGGGACCACGCGTGGCGAACACGTCACCGGGCAGCAACAAAACCGGCAGGCGGTTCACATGGGCCAGCGCCGCAGCGGTAACCATGTTGGTGGCCCCCGGCCCGATGGACGAAGTGACCGCCATCGCCCGCCTGCGCCCCAACTGCTTGGCATAGGCAATCGCGCAATGCGCCATGGTCTGCTCATTATGACCGCGATAGGTGGGCAGGCTGTCTTTCACACCGTGCAACGCCTCGCCCAGACCGGCCACGTTGCCATGGCCGAAAATCGCCCAGACACCTGCGATAAAGGGCTCTCCGGCCTCGTTCATCTGCGCGCCCAGATAGCGCACCAGAGCCTGCGCCGCGGTCAGTCGGACTGTCTTGCTCATCATGATCCCTTTCAACTCAGCTCCGCTTTTGGCGGCCTGCGGGTTTTCTCATTTGCGAAGGTGCCAGCTTTTGTATCAAAGCCTGAAAAAAGTGGGGCGTCACGTGCCACCGCCCGATGGATGCCCCATTGGGGCATCCAAGTTCTGTACTTTAAACCGTACCGCCCAGCGATCCTTCTAGCTCGGCCATTTCCTGACCGCCTGCCATCAGGTCCTGCAACTGCTCTGGCGTGATCTCGCCACGCGTTGCTGTGCCCAGCGTCTTGCCCCGGTTCAAAACGGTGAACCTGTCACCCACCGCCAGCGCGTGACGCACGTTGTGGCTGATGAAAACCACGCCGACGCCCTGACTACGCACCTTGTCGATGGTGGCCAGAACGTTCGAAGTCTGGCGCACACCAAGGGCCGAGGTCGGCTCGTCCAAGATCAGGATCTTGGCACCAAAATACACGGCGCGGGCAATGGCAACGGTCTGCCGTTCCCCCCCAGACAAGGTGCCAACCGCCTGATCCGGCCCGCGCAGGTTGATGCCCATCTTGCGCATCTCTTCCATGCAGACCTCATTCGCGTGTTCAACATCGAACCGCTTCAGCAGACCCTTACCCTTGGTCGGCTCGCGCCCCATGAAAAAGTTGCGCGTGACGCTCATCAGCGGGATCATCGCAAGGTCCTGGAACACGGTCGCGATGCCTGCCTCCATCGCATCCCGCGGAGTGTCAAAATGCAGCGGTTTGCCCTCGAAAAAGATCTCGCCCTTGGTGGGTTTATGTACCCCGGACATGGTTTTGATGAAGGTCGACTTGCCCGCGCCGTTATCGCCCAGCAGGCAGTGGCATTCACCCGGCTTGACGTCAAAACTGACGCCCGCCAATGCGATGATGTTGCCAAAGTGCTTCTCGATATCCTTCATTTCCACGATGGGGGCCTGATCGCCTGCCGCATCGCCATGGTGGAACTTGGTATCTTCGGTCATATCAGCGCTCCCCGGTTACGCGTTTGCGGATCGCGTTGTTGAACAGAACGGCAATCAGCAGCATCGCGCCCAGGAACACCTGGAACCAGTCCTGATCGAAATCCGTATAGGTCAGTCCGATGACAACCATGCCAAAGATGATCGAACCAAAGAACGCCCCGATGGCCGAGCCATATCCGCCCGTCAGCAGACAGCCCCCGATCACGGCAGCGATGATCGCCTCGAATTCTTTCTGGAAACCACGCCGTGCGTCGGTCGAGCCCGCGTCGATCACCGTAATGATGGCCACCAGTGCAGCGCAACAGGCAGTCAGCATGAACAGAGACACCTTGATCTTGCTCACGGGAACACCGGAATTCGATGCCGCAGTGCTGTCACCGCCCGCCGCGAAAATCCAGTTCCCCGCCGGGGTTCGCAGCAACACATAGGTGGCGGCCAATGCCAGCACGATGAACCACAGGATTTCGACCGGAACGCCGGGCACCTTGGGTGCTCCGCTTTTGAAGGTGTCAATCATGCCGTTGGCCGCCAGCCAGGCAAACAGGCTGCCAAAGGCTTCGCCCGAAAAGAACGGCGCCAGCCAGTCGTTTTCAACCACGTCACGCACACCGCGCAACTGGGTCGACCCTCCGGTCGCCGCTTTGAGGCCAACAAGGGACAAGCCACGCAGAATGAACAGGAAAGCCAGCGTCACGATAAAGGACGGCAGGCCGGATCTTATGACGATATTGCCGTTCACTGCTCCGACGAATGCCGCGAATACAAATGTCATGGGGATCGCAATGATCAGTGGCAGATGCCATGTCACCACGCAGACGCCGAAGAACAGGCCCGCAAACGCCACCATCGATCCGATGGACAGATCAAACTCACCACCGATCATCAAAAGGGCCGCACCGATTGCCAGAATGCCCAGCTGTGCCGCAGGTGTCATGAAATTCATGACCCCGGCCAGGGTAAACATCGAATCGTCTGCTGTGATGGCAAAGAAGATGACCACCAGAACGACACCGGCCATCGCACCGAGTTCGGGCCGTTTCATGAGCTTGGTCATGAAAGGTTCTTTCTTGACCCTTTCGTCCCCGGCGATTTGCGCTGAGTCACTCATCGTTTCCTCCCACTTGGGTGGGAGCGGCGCCACCGCGCCGCCCCGTTTAGTTCAGGTTGCGGTATGGATCAGCGGATGCCCTGCGCGGACAGCTCGATCACCTGCGCGGCCTTGTCCTGAGTGATCAGGTTCGGACCCGAAGGAACATTACCACCGGGCATCAGGCCGTATTTGGCGTGCAGGCCCATGAAGTTCACCGACAGATACCCTTGCAGATACTGCTGCTGGTCAATGGCAAAGGCCGCGTCGCCATCTGCAATCGATTGCAGGAAGTTGGCCGACAGGTCGAAGGACGCAACATTCACGTCACGGCCCGATGCTTTGACTGCGGCAACAGTCGGCTCACCGGCCGAGCTTGCACCCAGCGCCATGACCGTATCGACGGCTTCATTTGCAGCCAGAGCAGCCGAGACCTTCGACTCGATTTCCGACGGATCGTTCGAGGTCGGCAGAACTTCGACATTACCGCCAAAGCCTTCCGCGAAACCTGCGCAACGCAGGTCCAGCGCAACGTTGCCCACTTCGTGGTTCACACAGATCGCGGTTTTGCCCCCCATCGAAGCCAGTTGTTCACCCGCAGCTTTCCCGGCGTCAAACTCGTCCTGACCCACGTGCAGCAACGCACCCAGCTGTTTCGACACATCCGACCCCGAGTTGATCGAGATCACCGGGATGCCTGCGGCAACGGCACGTTCGATTGACGGGCCAAGCGCATCCGCATCCGGGATCGAAACGATCAGGCCATCAGGTTCCTGGTTCACGGCAGCGTCGATCAACTGCGACATGGCCACCATGTCGAAAGTTTCCGGCGCGCGGTATTCCACATTCACACCGACGTCCTTGCCAGCCTGTTCAACACCGTTCTTCACGACGTTCCAGAATGCGTCATTGGCCTGGCCATGCGATACGACCACGATGTCCTGCGCAAGTGCGGGCGTAGCCAAGGCCAGTGCCCCCGCGGCAAGTGCACCCTTAACGAATTTCTTCATTTCAGTTTCCTCCCATTGGTTCAGTCTGATCTTCTGCTGGGGTACCGGCCCCAATCATCCGGCTGTGCCGAATCTCAGTGGCTGCGGCGCAAAGCCGAGCTGTCTTTAGTTTGAAGAATTTCGGTCATTTTGCAACCGGTTTCAAAATTTCCTCCATCCGAACGGGCTTTCCCGTCTGCGCTGACAGGGTCGCGGCCTCGGCCATTGCCAGCGCCGCCACACCATCCTGCAACGTGACGGGAACGTCGGAACCGCCGCCGACAGCATCAACAAATGCGGCCCATTCCACGCGGTAGGCCGGCATATAGCGTTCCAGAAAGAAATAAGTCGGCTTTGCGCCCACAACGCCATCCGCCGTCGATTTCACGACGGTGTTTTCCAGCATGTTATGCGCCTGCAACAACCCTTCCGAACCCAGCAACTCGACCCGCTGGTCATACCCATAGGCCGCCCGGCGCGAGTTCTTGATGACCGCAATCCGGCCGTCTGCGTAAGTCATTGTGACCACGGCCGTGTCCACATCGCCTGCTGCGCCGATCTCTGCATCCACAAGCGACGATCCCACCGCTGTGACGGTCTGGGGCACATCCCCCATCAGAAAGTTCGCCATGTCGAAATCGTGGATCATCATGTCCCGAAACAGTCCTCCGGACACTTTTACGTAGCTGACCGGTGGCGGGGCCGGGTCAAATGACGTGATCGACAACAGTTCGGCCTTGCCGATTTCACCTGCGTCCAAACCGGCCTTCAAAGCCGCAAAATTAGGATCGAACCGCCGGTTAAACCCGATCATGACAGGTTTGCCGCGCCCCGCTACGGCGCTCAGACAGTCCTGTGCCCTCTGAAGGCTCAGATCGACGGGCTTTTCGCACAGAACGGCTTTGCCAGCGCCCGTGGCCGCCTCGATCAGGTCGGAATGCGTATCCGTCGGCGTTGCAATCAGAACCGCGTCAATTTCGGGATCAGCGATAATTTCTTCTGAACTGCGTGCCTCGGCCCCATATTCATCCGCGAGGCTGTTCGCCGCCTCGGGCAGCGCATCGGATATCGCACACAGCCTGCTCCCCGGATGGGAAGATATGGCCTGCGCATGAACGCGCCCAATACGCCCGGCACCCAGCAATCCGACCCTCAACATGCAGCTCTCCCGAATCTTGTTGTTGTGCGTAACAATGATTTTCTTTGCAACCGGTTGCAATATATTTTTTGCATCACCCCCGGATTTGCCAGCGGCTTCTACAGCCTCAACACGAATACCGCGCAAAAACCCGGTCTGATCTCAACAGGATTGCACTGCCTGACACGCATATTTCCGCGCAAATGCCAACCTACGGGAATCCCCCAATATCGCCGCACGGTGAATCACGTTAGATTGTACGTAAGGAACACATACTACCACTCTGTGACCCCCTTAGAGGGGCTGGCATGACCCCCTCGTCCAGCCCCTCATACCACACCAAACAGCCACAAGATCACGACGCGCCGACCAAAGCAGGCGCATGTCCGGTATAGATCTGGTTTGCAAATGGCGATCCCTGAAGGACTCGAACCCTCAACCTGCTGATTAGAAGTCAGCTGCTCTATCCAGTTGAGCTAAGGGACCGCTGCGCCCTTCTTGCGGTTTTTACCCGCGGGGTTCAAGAGGCAAGCGCATGAATGCGCTGTTGGGATCATCAACATATCCAAAGATAGGCCCGCAATAGGAATATCCCAGCGACTCATACAGCTTGCGGGCGGCATCATATTCGCGAAGATGGCTCGCCCCGGTCTCAAGAACCAAAGCCTCGCACCCCTCTGCGCCGGCCTGTTCAGCCAGATGCACCATCAGCACGCGCGCCAGCCCGCGCCCTCTTGCCTGCGCCAGAATATGCACTGATTTTACTTCGGCGGTTCCATCGGGCAGCGCTTTCAGCGCACCGCATCCCAATGGCTGCTGTCCGTCAAAAATGGCCCAGAACCGCACCCCCGGCCCGGCCAAGGCTTCAGCATCCATCGTGTGGTTGCTTTCCGCGGGTCCCGCGGTTTCACCATGGGCAAAATGCGCATCGACAATCGGGCGCAATACGTCCGATGTCGGGTCAGCCTCTCGGATTTCGATCATTCAGTGCGTCCAGGGGCCGCGCCGGTCGGTTGCGAAATTCTCGCCATAGCCCCGCGCGCGCAGATTGGGTTTGCGCTTGTGCGGCTCGCTGACTTGCGCATCGATACCGTGGGCCTTGGCATAATCCAGCGCCTCTTCCCGCGTGTCGAACTTCAGGCGTACCTGAGCCTGCGTGTCACTGGACGACGTCCAGCCCATCAGCGGATCAACCTCGCGCGCCGAGGCCGGGGCGTATTCCAGAACCCATTTGCGGGTCTTGGCCATCCCCGAGGTCATCGCATTTCTTGCGGGCTGGTAAATCCGTGCGCGCATGTCGCCTCTCCGTACTCACTTGGCTGAGCCCGTTTATGCGTCAGAGCGCGCCCGGGGGCAAGATTGCAATTGTCGCGGCCCTCGCCCGCGAACTCATGCCAGAAACTGTCATCAGGCTAGGATAAGGTCGCGCCAAACAAACGCAAGAACAATACAACGACTCACCCATCGCACGGCCTCAGACCGCATAGCGCGCAATGAATCCGGATCGGCCCTTGCAGTTGGACAAAATAAGAACAAATGTAAGGGCCTGATGCCCGGAGCCTGCCTATGCCATACGCCCATTCCGACAAGACCCAACTGACCACCGAAGACGTGCGCGCGCGCCTGAAACTGGAAGGCGGCAAGCAATTCGTGATGCATACCGAATTCAACCCGGCGGGCGATCAGCCCACGGCGATCAAGGAACTGGCGGGCGGCGTGCTGGACGGGGAACGCGATCAGGTGCTGCTGGGCGCGACCGGAACGGGCAAGACCTTCACCATGGCCAAGGTGATCGAGGAAACCCAGCGCCCCGCCATCATCCTGGCCCCCAACAAAACGCTCGCCGCGCAGCTATACGGTGAATTCAAGGGCTTCTTCCCCGAAAACTCGGTGGAATATTTCGTGTCCTATTACGACTATTACCAACCCGAAGCCTATGTGCCGCGCTCTGACACCTACATAGAAAAAGAATCCCAGATCAACGAACAGATCGACCGGATGCGCCACTCGGCCACGCGGGCGTTGCTGGAACGCGATGACGTGATCATCGTCGCCTCGGTCAGCTGCATCTACGGTATCGGCTCGGTCGAAACCTACGGGGCGATGACGCAGGATCTGAAGGTCGGTCACGAATACGACCAGCGGCAGGTGATGGCCGATCTGGTGGCCCAGCAATACCGCCGTAACGATCAGGGGTTTCAGCGCGGCTCGTTCCGGGTGCGGGGCGACAGTTTGGAAATCTGGCCCGCCCACCTCGAAGACCGCGCCTGGAAACTGTCCTTCTTCGGCGAGGAACTGGAACAGGTCACCGAATTCGACCCGTTGACCGGCGAAAAAACCGACACGATGGACCATATCCGGGTCTATGCGAACTCCCACTACGTGACGCCGAAACCGACGATGCAGCAGGCCATCATCGGGATCAAAAAAGAACTGCGGACGCGCCTCGACCAGCTGGTCGGCGAAGGCAAACTGCTCGAGGCGCAGCGGCTGGAACAGCGCACCAATTTCGATCTGGAAATGCTCGAGGCCACCGGCGTCTGCAACGGGATCGAGAACTATTCGCGCTATCTGACCGGCCGCGCGCCGGGCGAGCCGCCCCCGACCCTGTTCGAATTCATCCCCGACAACGCCATTGTCTTTGCCGACGAATCCCATGTCAGCGTGCCGCAGATCGGCGGCATGTACCGGGGCGACTACCGGCGCAAGTTCACGCTGGCCGAACACGGGTTCCGCCTGCCGTCCTGCATGGACAACCGGCCCCTGAAGTTCGAGGAATGGGATGCCATGCGCCCGCAATCCGTCTTCGTCTCGGCCACCCCCGCCGCGTGGGAGCTGGACCAGACCGGCGGCGTCTTCACCGAACAGGTGATCCGCCCCACCGGCCTGCTGGACCCGCAGGTCGAAATCCGCCCCGTGTCGATGCAGGTCGACGACCTGCTGGACGAGGTGCGCAAGGTCGCCGCCGATGGCTATCGCACATTGGTCACGACGCTGACCAAACGCATGGCCGAGGATCTGACCGAATACCTGCACGAACAGGGTATCAAGGTGCGCTACATGCATTCCGATATCGACACGCTGGAACGGATCGAGATTTTGCGCGACCTGCGTCTGGGCGCGTTCGACGTGCTGGTCGGCATCAACCTGCTGCGTGAAGGGCTCGACATTCCCGAATGTGGGCTGGTCGCCATTCTGGACGCCGACAAGGAAGGCTTTCTGCGGTCCGAGACCTCGCTGGTCCAGACCATCGGCCGCGCCGCGCGCAACGCCGATGGCCGGGTGATCATGTATGCCGACAAGATCACCGGTTCGATGGAACGCGCGCTGGCCGAAACCGACCGCCGCCGCGCCAAGCAGATGGCCTATAACGAGGAACACGGCATCACGCCCGCGACCGTGAAAAAGAATGTCGAGGATGTTCTGGCCGGGCTTTATGAGGGCGACGTGGACATGAACCGCGTCACCGCCACCATCGACAAACCGATGCACGGTGCCAATCTCGAGGCGCACCTGAACGGGCTGCGCGACCAGATGCGCAAAGCCGCCGAGAACCTGGAATTCGAAGAGGCCGCTAACATCCGCGATGAAATCAAACGCCTGGAAGCGGTCGATCTGGCCATCGCCGACGACCCCATGGCCCGCCAATGGGCGGTCGAGAAAGCCTCGGAAGATGCCGTGAAATCGCGTGGGCGGTCTACGGCTGGACGGCCGGGGCAAAGGGGTGGGAATGTTAAGCGGCGGAAGAGGTAGGTTAAAACGCAACTGACGGTTGCAATTTGCCTCAAAGCAGGAAATCTATCTTCTTAGACAATCGGTTTAGGAAAGTTTTTTGATCACGCTTCTTATTGTAGTTGGACTGCTCGGAACAATTTCACTCCTAGCAATGGTTTGGGTATGGGTAAGTGTGCTCGCAGGATGGCGCGAAGCGTCGCCCGGCAGAAGTATATCAATGCTATGGTTCGTGCTCCTTTTGATGATCATCTGGGGACTTGGAGTAGATTCGAGCTTTAGCGGCTTACGAATGCTGGCGCTCGCTGTATGGCCCGCCTCAATCCTATTTTTACTGGGAGATGCTTTAACCGCGAGACTTTTTGTTTTTTTCTTTGCGGCGTTGATTTTACTGTTTTTGGTGGCCGCAGCCGCTGCGATCATGCCGGGCAAGGCAAAAATACCGACTATTATTGTTGGCGCAATGCTTACAGTGATAGGTCCGGTCGCGTTGCAAAGCCTGCAAGTGCAATGGCAAATGAAAAGATACGCGAAAGCATCCGAGTTACGCATCATAGAACGTTCGTCTTTGTTCAAGTCCATTCGAGAACGCTCCGACGGTTACCAGTCCCCACATGGCGTCGCGTGTAACAGCGAGAATTGGCCGTTTCTTTGGAGTTATCGGCACAGAGACTGGATCGCACTGCCGTCCAACACCCGTTACGGCGGTGATACTAAGGAAAGAGTTATGAGCGTTTGCCTGAGTAGGTAAGTCACATCCCACACTCCACCCTTGCAGCCCAGCGCGCACTGCTCCACGTTTGAATTCACAAATTGTGTTTCCAAGCGGTTGCCATGACGAACCCGAACACCCTGGCCAGACCACATGAGGTCCAAATCGCTGTTCTCTCCAAATAAAAGAAAGGGCGGGTCTATCCCCGCCCTAACCGCTACCCCTTATCCCAATGGGCAATCACGTCGTACCCAACCGGCGTCGGTGGGCCTTCCATGAATTCGGCGAAATGGCCCCACAACTCGGCCACTTTGGGTGCGTTTGCGTTCGAGGTCGCCTCGCTTTCGACCACCGAGATCACATAGCCTGAACCATCCTCGTTCATCACGTTGGTAAAGCTGTGCATGCCGGGCATACCCATGATGTCGGATTTCAATTCATTCATCTTCGCCGTCGCCGCCTCGCGCGTACCGGGCTTCATTTTGTATTGGGTAATTCGTGCAAACATCACTTTCCTCCGTCGTCTGGCAAAATTGCCATGTAACACGGCCGGAACGGCCCCGCCGCGCGTACTCTAGCACGGCAGTCCGAAATCTCGCATTGATACCGGCGATTTGCGCCGATTTTCAACCATACACCGCACTGCATCCGGGTGGCTGTCCCTTCAGGGTTGCAGCCTCGCCCCCAGTGCGGTTGTTTTTGCACCGATGGATGCTTGATCCCAATCAATGTCGAAACGCGAATGCGTCGGCAAAGTGGGTCCCATGCAAACACAGAACCCAACCGGAATTGACGCCTACAAACCAGCCCAGATCGCCGAGCTGGTTGAAACCGCTGGCGTTGCCAAGGCACATCTCACGGTCGGTCAGACGCTGACTCTGGCGATACTCGCGGGCGTGTTCATCGGTTTCGGCGCGGCCGCCTTCACCATGGTCATGACCGGCGTTGACCCCGGATTCGGACCGGCCCGGTTTCTGGGTGGTGTCGTGTTCTCGCTGGGCCTGATCCTTGTGATCGTCGGCGGGGCCGAGCTGTTCACTGGAAATGCCCTGATGACTATCGCGGCGGTGGACCGGAAAATCTCGCCGCGCGCCCTGCTGCGCAACTGGGGCCTCGTGTACCTTGGGAACTTGGTCGGGTCTATCGCGCTGGCTCTGGCCTTCGCTGCAACCGGCTTGTTTGACGGGCCCATGGGGGCCACCGCATCAGCAATCGCAAATGGCAAGGCCGACCTCTCTGCCACCCAGGCGTTTGCGCGCGGCGTTCTGTGCAACGCGTTGGTCTGCCTTGCCGTCTGGCTGAGCTTCGCGGCCAGAACAGCGGCGGGCAAGATCATGGCGGTACTCTGGCCCATAGCGGCGTTTGTCCTCTTGGGGCTCGAACATTCGGTCGCCAATATGTACCTGCTGCCGCAGGGCGCGCTTGCCGGTGCCGATTTCGGTTTGGGCGCGGCCATGGGCAACCTGTTCTGGGTCACGATCGGCAATATTGTCGGCGGCGCAGGCGGCGTCGCGCTTGCCTATCGCTTTGCCTATCTGCGCAAGATACCCCAATGAACACGCCGACCATTTGATCGGGGACGCGGCAAACCCCGGCATTTCAAACTTGCACCCCGCTCCACCCTCCTCCACGTTTGAAATCACAAATTGTGATTCCAAACGGCTGCCATGACGAACCCGAAAAACCTGCCCAGCGCGCATGAGGTGCAAAACGCCATTCACAGGGTGCGCGGCACCCGTGTGGTGCTGGCCGAGGATCTGGCACAGTTCTACGGAAAATCCGTCAGCGCCTTCAATCAGGCCGTCTCGCGCAACACCGACCTGTTCGAAGGCTACCGCTTTCAGCTGACTGATGCCGAGGTCGCTGATTTGCAATCACAGGATGTGATTTCAAAACCCAAAGGCCGCGGCGGGCGGAGGGTCAACCCGTGGGTCTATACCGATTACGGCGTGGCCATCGCCTCGGCCCTGTTCAAGGACCCGCGCGCGATCAAGATCACGCGGATGATCACCGAAGCCTTTGTCGATGGCGCGAACGCCCTGGCCGAAACTCCACGCAACCTGCCGGAAATCCTGCCCCCCGAACAGACTCCCGCCCCGCTGCTGCCCAATGGCGACCAACTGCGTGAACTGGCTGAAAACATCCTCGATTCCGGCCAGCAGAGCCTTGTCGATTACATCGCCAACCCAACCACCAAGCGCCAACAGGCCGTGGCGGTGATCATGAAGACGCTGGCCGAAACCGCCGGGGAAGAGGTCCGCACTCAACAGGAACGCCTGCGCCTGCGTATCGCCGAACGGCTGGCCACCGGCGATTATGCCAGTGACGACGATCGCAAAGGGTTGTTGGAATTGCTACAGGCGATGAAAGGCTAGCCCCTTCCCGCCCCCCGAAAATCAGGGGCGCACGAACTTGGCGCTTCCCACCGACCGTTCGCGCGGCTTTGGCTGGTCCTGCGCCTGCACGGTGGTCGCGCGTGGCAGCTCCAGCTCGGCATACCCGCAGGCCACCCCGTCACCATCCGGGTCGTTGCGCTCATGATATCCCGGCTGCCCAGCGCGGAACGGACCGATCCCCATGGCCTGTGTCGCATCACACCCCGCCAGCGCGATCAGGTGGATCACCGCCTCGTCCCGCTCATAGCCCGAGGTGCGCAGAAAGACGCCCGTGGCAATCAGCACGGTCGTCAGCGGCAGCAGCAGAACCATGATCAGGATTCGCAGCGGGGACAGCGCCTGCCGCCGCGCCGCCTCGGCGCGCTGGTGTCGTCTGGCCGAGCGCGGGTTCAGATCAGGTGCTTCCTGCGAGGGTTTCTTGAACAACATGCCCCGACCCATAAGGGCAATATGTGGCAAAGCCGAGGCAACACAGTTCCACCGGGTTCAAAAAATCTGGCCCGGCCCAAAACCACCGCCCGCACAGGCACAATTTTGCTTACTGCCGGTGATGTCCGACCGTTACCGGACCACATGTACCGCGCAAGGGGCGTGGCGTACGATATGGGACGCGGTTGACCCCAGCAGCAGATCCTGCATCCCCGGCCGGTGCGAGGCCACGATGATCAGGTCCGGGTGATGCGCCTCGGCCCAATCCAGAATGGTCCGGCCGGAGTGCCCTTCGACCACCACGCCCGTGGCATTCGGCAATTGCGACGCCAGCGTATCAAGCTCTGACTGAATCGCCTTTCGGGCCTCGGACAGATATTCCGCCGGCATGTACGAGATTGCATAATTCGGAATATGCTCAACCACATGCAGCAATGTGACCTGCGCGTCCGGCGTGGCCAGAACCCGGGCCAGTTTCAACGGCCCGGACGTATCTCTTTCGGCATCGAAAGAGATCGGAACGAGAATGTTGTGATACATAGCATGCGCCTCCGTTTTGCAGACTTACTTTGAAACAGACATGCACCGCAGGCTTTGATTCAGGTCAGGTAGAGCCAAATGTCTCTGCAACGTCATACATGACCGGCTCAAAGCTCTTGCACAGCTCGTTGATCTTGCGGTTGCGGTCGCGCATCTCGGGGGTCCGCAGCATGGCCAGGAAATCCTCGCGACGTTGCCATTGCGAATAGTTGGCAATCCGGGTTTGCGCATCATTCACATGAAGCCCCGCAGAAACAAAGCCGGGCTGCTTCGAGATGAACTCGGAATAGGCGTCGGTCAGCGCTTCCAAAAGGTCCTGACAGGTGCCGGGCGTCATTTCAAACGTGGTGATAACTGTCTGAACACTGGCGTTTTTGGCGATTTTCGGCATCGGGATTCTCCATTTCTTTACCCAAGCCTAGCACATCAGATTGAAACGTCGCCTATTTCCTTGCCGATGCGCCAATCGGCGCTTTTCTGCGCCCGTTTGTCAGGCGGCTGGCCACCCCGGAATGGGCGGCCAGCCGCTGTTTCAACGCTCCATTCGCATCGTGACCGAGACTTCGCCTTTCAGGTGATCCGGCCAGCGCAGAATAAGGCTGTCGCCACTGACCCCCTGTTCGGTCAGAACATGAGGGGCCGAATAGACAAGGTTGTTGAACACCCCGGTCAGCGACCCGATGGCAGTGACCCCGTCGCAGCCGCGCGCCTTGCCGCCAAATGGCAATTCCCCGTTTGCCGAAACCGCCCAGATGTTCGCAACCGAGTTCTGCTGGCTGCGGACGCGCAGCGGGTTCGAGGATCTCTTGCCAATCCCGTGATAGGTATTGTTGTGGTAGGTCACGTTCGAATGCCTGTTATTGTCCAGATCGGCAAAAGACGTATCGACCCGTTCCGCCCGCTCAATCGAACCGCTGGTGGCACGGAACTTGTTGCCGGTCACCGTCACGCCATTCAGGTAATGGCCAGCGCCATAGGGGCGGATGATGATATAACTGAACCAGGCCGGTGCATCGCTTGAGAAAAAGATATTGTCCGTGATGCTCATCGAACTGAACGAGAAACCATTGGTATAATTCGGCGCCGCATCGCGTTCGTTGGTCCATTCGATAAAGCAGTTGTCGACATAGTTCTCGGCAATGGTCGAAGTGTTGTAGGTGCCGATCATGATCAGCCCCGCGGTACGGACCCCCTGCGGGATGCCGTCGCCCTGAAAGAAATGGTTGCCCAGAACCAAATTAGTACCGCCGCCCAGAACGGCAAAATGCTTGAACCGCACCGCCTGATTGTGACGCAGCTTCACATCGTTCGAGTTGGTGTTCAGCCCGATGGAATTCCGGTCCGTCACGTCAAGCGCTTCTTCTGAGGACAGGAACTGGCAATTGTCGATCAGCAGCCCCTTGCACCCCGTCGCGGTCGAGGTCAGGCCCCGATCCTTCGGGCGACTGATAAAACAGTCTTTCAACGAAAACGTACTGCCCGAGGCCGCCAGACGAATACCGCTGCACCGGCTGTTGCACTGAAACTCGATCTGTTCCATGCCGAATTTCCGCAACGTATCGAAACCGCTGAAATCCAGCAGGTATTTGAACGACTGAAAGGTAAAGGTCTGGGTACCGGCGGCGTCATAGATGGGTGCACTCAGGGTTATCTCACCGGCACCTATGTTTTTCGAGCGCACGTAAACCTCACGCCCGACACCACTGCCTTCAACCAGCGATCCTACCGGAATATTGGCCACATTGGCGACATTGGTCAGGCGTGTCTTGTCCAAGGGGTCATAAGTAGCGACAGAGGTGAAGGTTTCGGTGTCCCAGGCGGTACCGCTTTTGGCATCGAACTGCCCGTTGCGGATCACGCGGCGCGTGGAAAAGCCGCTTTGCTTGTTGGGAACCGCAGCGGCCATGTCGATCGGCGCGGAAACGGAAATCTTGCGCCCGCCCAGATCCAGCGAGTCATGATCCGAATTGTTCAGCAGCGCCTGAAACGCCTTCTTGAAGGCCAACTCCTCATCTCCGAACGCCTCAATATATGCGGGCAGATGGAAATCCTTGGTCAGCAACAGCATCTTGTCATCCGGCATGGTGACGGTGCCTTCGAATTCAATCTCCGCATCGATGCTGGTGTTTTCCGCAAGGTGATAGATGCCTTGCGGAACAAAGACCCGGCGGCCACCGGCCGCCTGATCCGCCGCCTCAAACGCAACCGAGTCATCCGTCACACCATCACCAACGGCACCAAAGTCGCGCACATCGACCAGGCTGATCATCTCGCGCAGAAAGAACCCGGTGACATCGGTGATCTCAAGATCATCGACACGCACCAGCGCGCCGTTGGCCCCTTCGATATCCAGGCCGAAATGCCCGTAAAGGGCGGCAAGCCCCCAGGGCATGTCCACGCCCGGGCGCTGGCCGGTGCCGACAATCGCGGTGATCTCGTGAACCGTGCCATAGCCCGACAGCTGGGTGGCAGGCCCCTGTTCCACAACACCGGCCACATGCACATCACCCGCGCCACCGGCCCAGGCTGCAATGCGCACCGACGGCAACGGGCCACTGATCGCCTTGACCCGGGCTTTGATCTGCAAATAGCAACCGGGCAGGATCGGCGTTTGCCCCATGTAACGCAGTTGCTGCGTTGTGTTGACCTTCAGGATCTCAAGACAACCGGCAAAATCCGCATCCGCCGGAACAAACACGCCCGTGCCGGACCCGCCATATGTGGGCGACCCGGGCGTTCCGTCCCCCGCAGACCAGACCGTCAGACCATTCGCGAATTGAGGCGGCATGAACACGATGCCGTCGGTGATTGCCTTGTTCATTGAAAACCCTTTCCCAATCGCGTCGCGCAAATCCGGCGACGCGTTCAAACCCCGTGTTCAGGTCCGCCCCGAACGCGACAGTCTGGATATCGAAAAGGAATTAACCACGGCTCATATCACCGTGACGGTGGTGTTGCCTCAGGCCGCAGGGTCAGCGGCACCCAACAGTTGCACCCCGTTGATCTTCCAGCCTTCCGTCAGCGGGATCATCTGATAGTCCAGAAGATGCACCCACCCGTTACCGTCCGTAATCATCACCTTCTGCCACAGCACGCCATCAACCTCGCGCAGTTCCAGAAAACGCACATCGGCAGGACGCCAGACCATGGGATAGCCGTTGCGCACCATCGCGCCGAAATTGTCGGGGTTTCGGAACAGACGCTGGATGCTGGGGCTGGCAAAGGTGAAGGCGGTCGCAAAGTCATCCGCCCGGAAGGCCTGTATCTGCGCCGCGATATTGGCCTCGATCTCGGCACTCTGCGCAAATGCGCCCGACGCCAGCCCGGCGCTCAGGGATAATGCAAGCAGTAGTCGACGCATGGGGCCACCTCCTGTGCCAAGGATAGCCCCATGCCGGTTCAGGTCAAATCAGACCAGCTCTCCGGCCAGTGCCTTGTCGATCAGCGCGATGGTCTCGGGCACGCCGTAAAGCGCGATAAAACCCCCGAAGCGCGGCCCTTGCGAGGCCCCCAGCAGCACCTCATAAAGCGCCGAGAACCATCCTTTCATTGGATCAAACCGCTCGCGGCCGATGGCATAGACCACCGATTGCAACGCTTCATCCTCGGTCGGGCCATCATACGCCTCAAGCGCCGCTTTCAGCGCTTCCAGCGCCTCGCGCTCCTGATCCGTCGGCGCGCGATGCTTGCGCGTCGGCTTGACGAAATCGTTGAAGTACCGCACGGCGAAACCAGCAGCCTTGTCCAGATCGGGATGGCTCTCTGCCGTTGCCTCGGGCGCATAGCGGCGAATAAAGCCCCACAGCGCCTCCTTGTCTTCGGCACCGGAAACCGATGCCAGATTCAGCAGCATCGCAAAGGGAACGATCAGGGTCGATTCCGGCACGTCGCCGCCGTGGATATGCCAGACCGGGTTGTTCAACTGCGCCTTCAGGTCCTGCCCCGGATAGGCGCGCAGCTGCTGATGATACTCATCATAGGCTTTCGGGATCACGTCGAAATGCATCCGCTTGGCCGTCTTGGGCTTTTGGTACATGAAATAAGCCAGCGACTCGGTCGGCGCATAGGTCAGCCATTCGTCAATCGAGACACCATTGCCCGACGATTTCGAAATCTTCTGTCCGTTCTCGTCCAGAAACAGCTCATAGCTGAAATGCTCGGGCGCGCGGCCACCCAAGGCCCGGCAGATCCCGTCATAGATCTTTTCGTTGGTCGCGTGTTCCTTGCCGTACATCTCGAAATCAACGCCCAGTGCCGCCCAGCGTGCCCCGAAATCCGGCTTCCATTGCAGCTTCACGTTGCCGCCGGTGACGGGAACGGTCCATTCCTTGCCGTCTTCATCATCGAAGGTGACGGTGTAGGTCTCGGCGCAGACTTTTTTCATCGGCACATACAGAACCCGCCCGGTTTCCGGGTGGATCGGCAGGAAGATCGAATAGGTCTGCTGGCGTTCTTCCCGCAGGCTTTTCAACATGATGGCCATCACGTCGTCATAGCGTTCAACCGCACGCTTCAGAATCTCGTCGAACTGGCCCGAGCGATAAAAGTCTCGCGCCGAATAGAACTCGTATTCAAACCCAAAGGTATCAAGGAACCGGCGCAGCATCGCGTTGTTGTGCTCGCCAAAGCTGTCATACTCGCCAAACGGATCAGGAACCGAGGTCAGCGGGCGCTGCAAATGCTCTTCCAACGCCTCGGGGTTCGGCACGTTACTGGGAACCTTGCGCATCCCGTCCAGATCGTCCGAAAAACAGATCAGCTTGGTCGGGATGTCCGACAGCGCCTCAAAGGCACGCTTGACCATCGTGGTCCGCGCCACCTCGCCGAACGTGCCGATATGCGGCAGGCCCGACGGGCCATATCCGGTTTCAAACAGCACATACCCCTTTTCCGGAGCACCTTTCTGATAGCGTTTGAGCAACCGGCGCGCCTCTTCAAAGGGCCAGGCCTTGGACGACATCGCGGTTTCGCGCAGTTCAGACATTTCAATGTGCTCCATTGGGGAAACGGTCGCGGCTGCACCACGCAACCCGACCGGCCCCTCCTATTGTGCCAGTGCAGCATGAGTCAATGACAGGCAACACTTTTCGCGATCCTGCGGCACCAGATCACTGGCGCCACCCCGCAAGGACTGTCAGTTTTCCCAATAGGCACACGACCCTTCTTCCTCCACGTCCAGGCGCGAAAGCAACTCATGTACAGAATGAAACCCGGTGTTAAGAAAGACCCCGAGCGCAGGTGGGCGCTTCCGGACCGTATATTCTTCGGCAATGGCGCCTGCCACATACTCGCTGGCGTCTATCTGAAGATGTCGCCTCTGCCCGGTTTTTATGCAGAAAGAATTGTCCCTGCCGAAGGGTTTGCCGGAAGCCACATCTACGTCACCAATGGCTTGCTCGCGTTCGATTGCCACGGGTATACGATCCGGAACCGGCTTGTCAGGTATTACACGAACAATTGGGCCGGCGAATATGATGAAGGGTGGAATTGCTGGCTGGAACTGGTGAATTTCGACCTTCTGAGTACCGCAGATCTGAATGCACGCAAGTTTCTTGGCCCCGACCAGTACAGATATGACCCGGTTGAGCGGGCACAGAACTATCTCGCACGGATTGACCACAAAAATGCTTCAGAGAAAACCATGCTCCGGCACCTCCGGGTTATGCCCGACCGGGGTTAAACAGAATTCCTAACCCCCAGAACCTGCTTTTCCGCCTCAAATCACGAGCTAGGTGTTGAACCTCACCGCCCCCCCTCATATCGTGCGCGATCAGAAACACCCAAGCAGGATGCCCCGAATGACCGAGCAAGTTCCCCACCCGATGTCCCCACAGGATTGCCTTGTGGCGATCATGGTTGCGATCTCGGCCTCCGACGAAACCATCCGAACCGCCGAGCTGGTCAAGATCGAGGTCGCCGTGAACATGTTGCCGGTTTTCGCCGGGTACGACATCGACCGGATGCGCCACGTGTCGCAGGTCGTGTTTGACCTGTTCGAACAGGAAGACGGGCTGGATGCGCTGTTTGGCCTGATCCGGGACAACCTGCCCGAACGCCTGAACGAAACGGCCTATGCCCTGGCCTGTGACGTCGCCGCCGCTGACGGAACGCTGGCCGAATCCGAACTGCGCCTGCTGGAAGAAATCCGGTACGAGCTGAACATCGACCGCCTGCACGCGGCCGCGATCGAGCGCGGGGCCCGGGCGCGCCACACCGTCTGACGCCCGCTTCAGGCCGGTTTCAGGTTTCAGCTTCCGTAAAGTGACCCCCAGCGCTCCAGCAAGGCGCGCTGCAATTTTCGTGATCTGCTGTTCCAGCTGCGTGCGCCATCCGGGCGCTCACGCTGCGCGCGTGGGATCGTTGCGCGATGGTCCACGTCGGCGGTGAATATCGCGAATGCCAGATCGACCCCGTCCGCAGTTGTCAGGAAACCACCCAACCCGGATACAAAGTTCAATGTCCCTGTCTTGGCATCAACCTTGATCGGGTGGTTCTTGACGGGCCGCCCGTTCCGGTCGGTCAGTGCAAAAGGTTTCATCAGGGGCCGCAACATCCCCGACTTCTGTGTTGCAACAAGGGCCGCAACCAAATCCGCCGGTACCATGCGCGAGGCATCGCTTAGTCCCGAATGATCGACCATGGCGATCCCGGTCACGCCGAAACGACTGGCGGCCCACCGGTTCATCTCGGCTGCCGATTCCGCCAGGGTGTGCGGGTCAACACCGCGCGCCCTGGTCGCGGCCAGCCCGACCATCTCGGCCGTCAGGTTGGTCGAGTATTTCAGCATCCCGCGCAGGACATGGTCCAAACTGTCGCTGCGATGCACCACAAGATCAACACCCCGCACGCTCTGGCGTGTCACCTGAACACGCTTCAAAACGATCCCGTTCGACCGCGCCAAGGTGCGAAACACATCGCCCGCGTACAAAGCGGGCTTGCGCACCGGCAACCAGCGGGCCCCGCCATTGCCCAACGCGCCCTTGGCCACGGTCCAGCGATCCTGCCGCGCGCTTGCCTGATAGGTATAGATCGGCAGGCTGCGATCCTCGACCCGCATGGCCGAGACATCCACCGCAGGCACATATCGCTCGCTGCGGGCATCCATGGTTATGTCATAGCCATTGCCTGCGCGTTTCCATTCAAAATGGACACGATTGAAGTTCAGGGAAATGCCGCTGACGGCCGGGCTATAGCCCACATGATCCGGCTGTTCGGGATCGATGCTGAACACATAAGGCAACGCCCCGTCATAAACCTTGAACGCGCCGCGCACTTCGATAATCCCGGCCTCGCGCAAATTGGCCGCCATCGCGGCCAGCGCATCCGTATCCAGCAGCGGGTCGCCGCCCCCAACCAGAATCAAATCGCCGTGCAGAACGCCCTTCTCGATCCGGCCATCCGCCACCAGCCGAGTCTCGAACCGGTGTTCCGGCCCCAGAACATCCAGCGCATAAAGCGCGGTCATTGCCTTTCCAACGCTGGCCGGGGGCAGACTTGCGCCCTCACCAAAAACTTCCAGTTGCGCCCCGGTCGCCACATCCGCAACCGCAAACACAACTTCGCCTTTCAGGCCTGCTGCGGCCACCAATCGCTCGGCACCGCTTAATATGACCCCACGCGCCTGCGGCCTCAGCGATACAAGCGGCGCCTGCGCAAGGCCCGCTGCCGGGATCAGGGACGCCCCCAATCCCCCCAGAAACAATCGACGTGAAAAACGACCAGCCATAGCCGAATTAAAATCCCACAGATCAAAAGCACACAACCACTGTGTTAGATTATGCGCCCGTTGGGGCTATTCCGGCAACACTTCTGCGCCCCATTCGCCACGTGTCCGGAGTTCGGTCGAACTGACATCGATCATCGGCACGTTCACGAAACACCAGGCCGGAGCCTGCGCCTGCCCCAAAAGGTGCCGCGCCTGCCCGTCAATCCGGTACTTCGCATAAACCCGCGCCGCAGGTGACATCCGGGCCGAGATCCGCTCACCCGGCCGCGCCACCACGCCCACCGGCACAGTGTCCATGATCAGCCGCCAGTCTTTCCAGCGATGAAACTGCGCCAGATTGTCCGCGCCCATCAGCCAGACAAACCGCACCTGCGGGTAAAGCCGCCTGAGCGCTGTCAGAGTGTCCGCCGTTGCCCGCGTGCCGACCAGCGCCTCGATATCCGTCACGTCGACCTTCGGATGCTGCATCACCCGCCGCGCCGCCACCATCCGCCGCGCGATCGGCGCAGGCCCCCGCTCTTTCAACGGATTGCCGGGTGACACCAGCCACCACACCCGATCCAGCCCAAAGGCCTTCATCGCCTCACGCGTCACATGCACATGGCCCTGATGCGGCGGATCGAATGACCCGCCGAACAACCCAACGACCTGCCCGGGCCGCGCGTAAGGGATGTCGTACCGCTCCATAACCTGCTGATGTTCAGAACCGGGCCGCGTTGTCAATCAATCGGTTGCACGGCGTCGCCAAGCGTAACCCGCCCCGGCCTGACAACTTCGGCACACCATCCCCCATGCCCCCGCACGGCAGAATAGCCGCCCTTGCCCAGCGCCTCTTCCATCCGGCTGCACGGCGCGCAGATCACGGTAAAGCGCAAAACAGCCTCGCCCACCTGCACCACGCGCCCCTTGAGCGCGGCAAGATTGATCCCCGAAACCACCAGATTGCGCCGCAGGGTTTCCGGGGCCACGGGTCCCCGCCCCAGATAAGACCCAATCGCCGCCAGATGCTCCTGCTGGATCAAAGAAACCGCCCGCTTGCCCGCACGGCCCCGGTCGCCTTCCAGCCCATCGGCCGAGACCACCGCCTCCCTCACCACCTCCACCCCAACCCGCCGCTCGGGCCGGACGCCTATCCATTCGACACGTCCTGGCTGCGCCCAGCCTGATATCAGTTCCGCCAGTTCCACTACTTCATGCCCCTCATACAGCCCGGCAAACCTAGCCCATGCAGATACGGGACGAAATTCACAAAACCACCAGCTTGCCCCGCCCGCCCCGCTCGGATATCCAGCGTTTCAACCCAATTTCCCGACCCAGAGGACGCGACATGGCCGCCTATCAATATGTCTACCACATGCAGGGTGTCTCCAAGACCTATCCCGGTGGCAAGAAGTGCTTTGAAAACATCCACCTCAGCTTTCTGCCCGGCGTGAAAATCGGTGTTGTCGGCGTCAACGGCGCCGGTAAATCGACGCTGATGAAGATCATGGCCGGCCTCGACACCGACTTCACTGGCGAGGCTTGGGCGGCCGAGGGTGCCAAGGTCGGTTACCTGCCGCAGGAACCGCAATTGGATGAATCGCTCACCGTCCGCGAAAACGTGATGCTGGGCGTGGCTGCGAAAAAGGCCAAGGTCGACCGTTTCAACGAAATCGCCATGGAGATCGCCGAGAATTACTCGGACGAGCTGATGGAGGAAATGACCACCCTGCAAGACGCGATCGACGCGGAAAACCTCTGGGACCTCGACAGCCAGATCGACGTGTCGATGGAGGCGCTGCGCTGCCCGCCGGACGATGCCAACATCGCCAACCTCTCAGGTGGTGAGAAACGCCGCGTGGCGCTCTGCAAGCTGCTGCTCGAAGCGCCCGACATGCTGCTCCTGGACGAACCGACCAACCACCTGGACGCCGAAACCATCGCATGGCTGCAACAGCACCTGATCGACTACAAGGGCACCATCCTGATCGTCACCCATGACCGTTACTTCCTGGATGACATCACCGGCTGGATCCTCGAACTCGACCGCGGCCGCGGCATTCCTTACGAGGGCAACTACTCCGCATGGCTGGAACAAAAGGCCAAACGGCTGGAGCAGGAAGCCCGCGAGGACAAGTCCAAGCAGAAGACCCTGCAACGCGAATTGGAATGGATGCGCCAAGGCCAAAAGGCCCGTCAGGCCAAATCCAAGGCCCGGATCAACGCCTATAACGAGCTGGCCGAACAGTCCGAACGCGAAAAGCTGACCCGCGCCCAGATCGTCATTCCCAACGGCCAGCGTCTTGGCGGCAAGGTGATCGAGGTCGAGGGCCTGTCGAAACACATGGGCGACAAGCAACTGATCGAAGGGCTGGATTTCGCCTTGCCCCCCGGCGGCATCGTCGGCGTCATCGGCCCCAACGGTGCCGGTAAATCGACGCTGTTCAAGATGCTCACCGGTCAGGAACAGCCCGACAGCGGCACCATCACGCTGGGCGACACGGTCGAGCTGTCTTATGTCGACCAGTCCCGCGACGACCTGAAAGACAACGACACCGTGTGGGAGGCGATCACCGGCGGCGCCGAGATCATCCAGCTGGGCGACGCGCAGGTAAATTCCCGCGCCTATTGCTCGTCCTTCAACTTCAAGGGCGGCGACCAGCAGAAAAAGGTCTCGCTGCTCTCTGGCGGTGAACGCAACCGCGTCCACATGGCCCGCCTGTTGAAAGAGGGCGGCAACGTCCTGCTGCTCGACGAACCCACCAACGACCTTGACGTCGAAACCCTGCGCGCACTGGAAGACGCGCTGGTCGATTTCGCCGGCTGCGCTGTTGTGATCTCACACGACCGCTTCTTCCTCGACCGGATTTGTACGCATATTCTGGCGTTCGAGGGCGATGCCCATGTGGAGTGGTTCGAGGGCAACTTCGAGGATTACGAAGAGGATAAGAAGCGGCGGTTGGGACCAGACGCGCTGGAGCCCAAGCGGTTGAAGCATAAGAAGTTTGCGCGGTAGCGCATCCTCATTCGATTGCAAAGTTTGGGACTATCTATGCATTGTCACTTAGTAGCACACACAGAGTGGGGTATGTAAGTTGATCGATAAAAAAGAAGTATGTGGCATAGTTATGCCGATATCCGAGTGCGACGGGCGCCCTTCATCCCATTGGGCTGACGTGTTGGATATTTTGGAAACCGCTGCCGACGAAGCAGGGTTTTCGGCAAGATTGGTGAGTGACACCTTTGAGACTAATTTAATTCACAAAGAGATACTTCAGAATATCTACAACGACAAAATTATTATATGCGATGTGAGTGGTCGAAACCCCAATGTTTTTTTTGAGTTGGGAATACGTATGGCAACGCAGCTACCGACGGTAATAATCAAAGACGATAAAACAGTATATCCGTTTGATACTGCACCAAACAGGTACATCGAATACCCAAGGGATTTACGTCACCCCGCGATGGAGAAATTCAAGGCAGAGTTGATTAAGACATTAAACAACACTGCCCAACACGGAAAAGACAAAAGCTTTATTGGGCAACTTGGTCCTTTCCACATCCCTGATGTTGAAAGCACTAAATTACCAGCGAGTGAAATAATTTTGGAACGTTTAGATCGTTTAGAACGATCAATTTCCAATACAGCATCGGACCGCGACGCCGAGAGAAATCAGTCCCTATTCCGCAACCAAAAAGAGAGAATAATTTTCAGAAATCTTGGTGATGACTCTGCCCTAGCCTGTGTAAAGGGCATTGGCATAACTCAAGTCGAAAACGGAGTTCGAGATTTTTTAGACACAATCTCCCATAGTGACGAATTCGATTTTGAAATTGAAGAAATGTCACCTTTGCACGTGCATGTTAGACTGAATGGAAGGCGCGCAATTTCACGCGCTGCGCAATCGATCTTCAGAAGATCAATTTTTGATGCGATCCCATTCTAGCACATGTAGGATGAGCACTCGCTCCCCTCACGCCAACTGGTAGGCCGGGCTTCAGCCCGGCACCCCTCGAAACACCCACACTTTTACCAACATACGCCGATGAATGGCCTCAAAACCCTTCAATCGCCTCAAGGGAAATGGTGGATGCCGGGCTGAAGCCCGGCCTACGGGGGTGTTCTTTGTATCACGGCTCTCCGAACGCGCCGTCCATCACACCACCGCTCCATTCCGGATCAACCCGACCTGCGCGGATATGACGATGGATCGACGAAAACGGCCAATCGGTCGGGCGCGCCACCAACCCGTGCTTGACCGGGTTCCCCCAACAATACGCCATGTGATTGCGGTAATCCCGTTCGTCACGAATGGTATGTTCCCAAAACCGACGCTGCCAAACCGCCCCTTCGCGTTTGTTGGTCCGTAGGCCGGGCTTCAGCCCGGCATATCTGCCAAAGGTCACAACAGGTAGGTGCGTGAGTTCGGGTGCCGGGCTGAAGCCCGGCCTACGGTTTGTCTTGTTCACGCGCATGGTGAACCGCGCTTTGATCGCACCCCACCGCGTGGAATAATCCGCATCGCCCGGCGGCAAGGTCCACACCGCGTGCAGATGATCGGGCAACACCACAAACGCATCGCACCAAAACGGACGCTCCCGCTGCGCTTCGGCAAAAGCCGCGCGCAGATGTGCAACCTCGCGGATCAACAGGTCCGATGACCGGTCGGCCAGCGAAACCGTAAAGAAATATCTGGCTCCGGGAATGCGGACGCGGCGATAATCACTCATGCGCGCAAGGTGGCGCAGGTATGACTACCAAGTGGTTAACACACACGCCTTTGCAGGCCATTGCCGCAGGTCGGCAGGTCCACCAACCTTCGGTGTCCCATATCACAGCATTCAAGGATGATTGCAGGCGCGGCGCTTACCCGAACCGGTTGCCACGCAGCCGCCCGACACCAAACAGCCCTGTCAGCGCCCCAACCAGCAGCAGCCAACTGGCCGGAAGCGGCACGGCCGAGACGTTCACGTACACCGGCGCTTCTTCGGACCCGGGCTCATTGCACCACAGCTCGCAGAACTCGGGCCCTGATTCTTCCACGACCTCCGTCCGTTCAGCCAGAATCTCGGGCAAACGCTTGGGTCCTCCAAGCTCGACAAGACGACGACGTCTTTCATTACGGCGCGGATTCTCTTTCGCGAAGACCGGTGCCTTCATCTCGTGTTCAAACTCGAACATGTTGTAGAATTTGAGCCCGCCTTCACGCGCGCCCGGCATCGAACCCTCTGTCCCATATGGAATGGTCAGGGCCTGCGCGGCTCCGGCCCAGCACAACAAGGTTATCGTACAGACAACTTTCATATCCGCCCCCACAGCTGCCTGAAAGTATAGCACCGGATCGCAGATTTTCCAAACATAGTGATTGATGAATAATAACCGTCAGTTGTGAGAAGACCCCCCGCTCAACCGGCCAGAATGACGCTGGTCCTGACCACGTGCCTGCAACCAAAAAGTGTCACTCTCCCGCGCAGGCATGGCATGTGGTGACCGCTCCGCATGGCCGACCGGAAAAGTGTGGGTCCGGGTTTTTCACTACCGTCGCGTATCAACAGACAGGGTGATCAGAGCACCCGGGATGCCATCAAACGGTGTCAAATCCGTCAGCGGATTCTTGTACAAATAGGGCTTTCTGCCCTCTGGCCCCTGTACAATCCGTACAAACCACTCTTGCCACAGGCTTGCCTCAATGCCATATGCAAGGTGCTAACGTTTTTCTATTTCGACCTACTGTCTCCTTCTACGGCGCTCAGTCTATCGATCCAGACCTACGACGCCAGGCTGCCGCAACTCCGTGGGCAGCACCAAACAGGAGACACGGATATGCCAGCAGGCACCGTAAAATGGTTCAACACCACCAAAGGCTACGGCTTTATCGCGCCCGAAGATGGCGGCAAGGACATCTTCGTCCACATCTCGTCCGTCGAACGCTCGGGCCTGACCGGTCTGGCCGACAACCAGAAAGTCACGTACGAACTGCGTTCGGGTCGTGACGGCCGCGAGAGCGCCGACAACATCCAGCTTGCATAAGCGCTTGAAAGGGTGAGGGAAATCCCTCACCCTTTTGTTCATCCGCTGCCGTTTCAGGTGGCCGATTGATCACATCACGGATGCGTGATGCTTGCCCCAGAATTGACCAAATAACATATCATGATGAAACTGGTTCTTGGGTTTCATTGGTCAATTGATGAGGGTTTCGATGTTTACACGCCGAGTTTTTCTGGCCGGAACAGCAGCCACGCTGCTGCCGGGCATCGCCAGCGCCAAGAAAGCGGTCGAGTATGATCCGACACCGCAATTCGTGCGCATCAAAAAGCAGTTCCTGCCCGGGCAGCTGCTGGTCGCCCCCCGTTCATTCTATCTTTACTATGTCACCGAACCACGCAAAGCGATCCGCTATGGCTGCGGCGTCGGCAAGGCAGGTCTGGAATTCACCGGCACCGCTACCATCGATGTGAAGAAGGAATGGCCGACCTGGCGCCCGACCCAAGAGATGATCCAACGCGATCCGGTGGCCTACGCAAAATTCAAGGACAATGACTATGTCCAGCCGGGAGGTGGGGATAACCCCCTCGGCGCGCGCGCGATGTATTTGTTCCAGAACGGTGTCGATACCTATTTCCGAATCCACGGCACGACACAGCCACAAACCATAGGCAGGGCGGTGTCAAACGGGTGTATTCGGATGCTGAATGAACATGTCATCGATCTGTATAACCGGGTCCCCATCGGAACGGTTGTTACGGTCGTCTGATCGCTATCACGGGGATGGCTAACCTTCCCCGCCCGCCTGCGTCACGAGTTGCAGCACGGACGGACCCATTGCGTCGACGATCTTCGCCACCCCTGCCGCATTTGGATGAATGCCGTCCGATTGCATGAAGTGCGATACGGCCGCGGGGTCGCCCTCCGCTGCAAGCCCCTCGAAGAAACTGCTGAAAAACAGGACTTCAAACTCCTGCGCCAGCGCAGGGTACATGCCATCGAATGCCCGCTTGTATTCAGCACCGTAGTTGCCCGGCGCCTGCATTCCGATCAACAAGACAGGAACCTTCGCATCGCGTGCAACCTCAAGGATCTTGCGCAGATTGGCTTGCGAAACAGCAGGATCGATCCCGCGCAACACGTCATTCCCGCCTAAGGCAACGATCATTCCGTCCACATCGGGTGTCAGGGTCCATTCCACCCGTGCGGCACCACCCGCCGTTGTATCGCCCGAGACACCGGCGTTGATAACCCGGACATCTGCGTCCTGCGCCTGTAGCCAACGGTCAAGCTGGGGAACAAACCCGTTCTCTTCCACCAGCCCGTAGCCTTGCGTCAGCGAATCCCCAAGGGCTGCAATCGCCACCTGTTCGGCTGTGGCCGCAAAACCGCAGAACACAAATGGGCTTGCCATCAAAACCTTGCGCAATACGGTGATCACTCCATATCCCAAAAACCGCTCCTTTATCGGGAAGACCCATGACGCCTGCTGTTCTCGCTCTTCAGAATGCCGCTTTATCGCTGGATGGCAATGCCGGGCGGGTCGATATTTTGCATGACATTACATTGACCGTGAACAGGGGGGAAACGCTGGGGCTGATCGGGCCATCGGGGTCGGGAAAATCGTCGCTGTTGATGCTGATGGGTGGGTTGGAACAGGCAACAAGCGGTCAAATCTTGGCCTTGGATCAGAATTTGACAAGCATGGACGAGGACGCCCTGGCGCGGTTTCGGCGCGACAACATGGGCGTGGTGTTTCAGAATTTCCACCTGATCCCAACGATGACCGCGTTGGAAAACGTGGCGACACCACTGGAACTGGCAGGGCACAAAGATGCGTTCGACCGGGCCGAAACTGAACTGAATGCCGTGGGATTATCGCATCGCCGCGATCATTACCCAGCACAGTTGTCGGGTGGCGAGCAGCAACGAGTTGCCCTGGCGCGCGCATCGGCACCACGCCCCAAGATCTTGCTGGCGGACGAACCGACCGGGAACCTGGACGAGACAAACGGTGCCGCGATCGTTGATCTGCTGTTCGGGCTTCGGCGTAAATATGAAGCGACGCTGGTTCTTGTGACGCACAGCCGTTCACTGGCTGAACGATGTGACCGGGTGATCCGGCTGCGCGACGGCAGGATTGCCGACGAGATACGGCAGGAGGCCGCAGAATGAGCCTTCGGCTTGCCGCGCGGCTGGCCCGTCGAGAGCTGCGCGGGGGCCTGCGCGGGTTTCGCATCTTTCTGGCTTGTCTGGCCTTGGGCGTCGCAGCCATCGCAGCCGTCGGATCGGTGCGTCATGCGATTCAGACCGGGCTGACCCGCGAAGGGGCATCACTGTTGGGCGGCGATGCCGAGCTTGAGTTCACTTATCGTTTTGCCACTGAGGCCGAGCGCCTCTGGATGCAACAGGCATCCGAGCAGGTGTCCGAGATTGTCGATTTCCGCTCGATGGCGGTTGTACCCCGCGACACCGGGCCGGAACGTGCGCTGACCCAGGTCAAATCTGTGGATAAGGCTTACCCGCTGGTCGGATCGGTCAAACTTGAGCCGGACATCACGCTGAGCGACGCCCTGAACGGCAGGGCCGGATTACCCGGTGCCGTTATGGAACCTGTTCTGATCGACCGGCTTGGTTTGTCGGTCGGTGATCACTTCGCGCTAGGCACGCAAGAGTTCATTCTGATGGCCGAACTTCGGAATGAACCCGACAGCGCCGCGGCTGGTTTTGCCTTGGGGCCACGTACAATGGTGCGTACCGAAGCGTTGCAGGCATCTGGCCTGCTGGAACCCGGAACGCTTTTTTCGACCAGGTACCGGCTGACCTTGCCCCAAGACGCGAACCTGTCGGAGGTGGCCGCACGTGCCAGCGCGGCGCTTGAAGGCTCGGGGATGCGCTGGAGCGACGCGCGCAACGGCGCGCCGGGCATATCGGAATTCGTCAACCGCCTGAGTGCCTTTCTGGTCCTTGTCGGGTTGTCGGGGCTTGCCGTCGGTGGCATCGGTGTGTCCGCCGCCGTACGGGCCTATCTGAGCCAGAAAACGGAAACCATTGCGACATTGCGGACATTGGGCGCGGATCGCTCCACCATTTTTCAAACTTACATGATTCAGATCGGGGTGCTGTCCCTGACTGGCATTGTAATTGGGCTGGTACTGGGCGGGATGGCACCGCTTTTGCTGGCACCGCTGCTGGAATACCAGTTGCCCGTTCCAGCAGTGTTTTCTCTGTATCCGCAACCGCTGATAGAGGCTGCGCTTTATGGCCTGCTGACAGCATTTCTTTTCACGCTCTGGCCGCTGGCCAGAACCGAAGATGTGCGCGCCGCAACCCTGTTTCGCGATGCGCTGAGTGCGGCTCGTCCCATCCCACGCGCAATTTACGTCGTGGCAAGCGGGATTGGATTGGCGTCCCTGATCGCGATTGCGTCCTGGTTCAGCGGCTCAACGCGCCTAACCCTGTGGACCAGCGGCGGACTTGCGGGCGCACTGATCCTGCTGGCGCTCGCAGCCCATGCCATTCGCAAACTGGCACGGGCTGGGACACCTTTGGCGCGGGGCCGCCCTGCCCTGCGATGGGCTTTGTCCGCCATCTCTGATCCGCGTGAGGGTGCGGGGTCAGTGGTTTTGTCACTTGGTCTGGGTTTGTCAGTGCTGGCGGCGGTTGGGCAGATTGACGGCACGCTGCGCAATGCGATCTCCGGCAATCTGCCGGATGTCGCGCCCTCATATTTCTTTGTCGATATTCAAAAAGACCAGATGCCGGGTTTTACCGAACGGCTGCAAACCGATCCGGCTGTCAGCCGCATTGAAAGCGCACCAATGCTGCGGGGGATCATCACTCAGATAAACGGCCGCCCCGCGCGCGAGGTAGCAGGAGATCATTGGGTACTAGAGGGAGACCGCGGCGTCACCTATTCAGCCGTCCCCCCGAAAAATACGCGGGTGACAGCGGGGGAATGGTGGGCAGAGGATTATTCTGGTGCACCACAGATCAGCTTTGCAGCCGAAGAAGCCGAAGAGATGGGTCTGAAACTCGGAGATCAGATAACTGTCAACATCCTGGGGCGGGATATCACCGCAGAGCTGACCTCAACCCGAGAGGTGGATTTTTCCACAGCGGGTATGGGTTTTGTCATGTCGATGAACCCGTCGGCACTGGCGGGCGCGCCACACAGCTTTATTGCGACGGTATATGCAGAAGAACAGGCCGAGGCCGCCATTCTGCGAGATCTTGCAGGCCAGTTCCCCAACATCACGGCCATCCGAGTGCGCGATGCCATTCACCGGGTTTCGGGCCTTTTGGCAGGAATCGCCGCCGCAACCTCGTATGGCGCGGGCGTGTCGTTATTGACCGGATTTCTGGTTCTGATCGGGGCGGCAGCCGCCGGTGAACCCGCCCGCAGATACGAGGCGGCAATCCTCAAGACGTTGGGGGCTGACCGTAGCCGCATCCTGCGCAGTTTTGGGCTGCGCTCGGTCTTGCTGGGCGCCGCGGCGGGCTGCGTCGCCTTGCTGGTCGGCATCCTGGGCGGCTGGGCTGTGGCCACGTACATCTTCGACACAGGTTTTACTGTGATCTGGTCTTCGGCCTTTGGCATTGTTCTGGCCGGTATCGGCGTTACGCTCTGCGCAGGTTTCGCCTTCGCACTGCGCCCTCTCTCGGCCCGGCCAGCCCGCATTTTGCGGGCCAGCGACTAAGGTCAGCGTACGCAGGCCACAGGCTGCAACAGCTTCAGCAACGGGTCGTTGTCACAAACCAGCGCATCCAACGACACTTCGTCCAGAGACGCATAAAAAACTTCCGCCGCATCCTGTAATGCCAGCCGCAGCCTACAGGCATCGGTCAAAGGACAGGTGTTATCCGCATCCGCAAAACACTCGGCGATGGGCAAGGCCCCTTCGACATGCCGAAACACCGCGCCGATCCGGATTTGGCTTGCCGGGCGCGCCAACGACATACCGCCGTTGCGGCCGCGCTGAGTGCTCAGGTAATTCAACTGGCTTAACTGGTTGATCACCTGAGCCAGATGGTTTTCCGAGATGTTGCAGACTTCGGCGATCTCGGCTTTGGTGACCAGCCGGTCCGGGTGTGCGGCGCAATACATCAACAGGCGCACAGCGATATTCGTCCGTTTGGTAATCCGCATGAGGGCCTCCCTGAATAAAAGATGAAGCCTTATTGCATGTCGCGGAAAAAAGCGGTTTGACATACATCAATCGACCCAAAGGACACCTCTCGCATGGCCGACCCCTATTTCTTTGGCTATGGAAGCCTTGTGAACCTCGCCACACATGATTTCCCCGACCCCCGCCCGGCAAAGCTGAAGGGCTGGAAACGCGCATGGCGTCATACCGATCTGCGCCCGGTCGCGTTCCTGACAGCTGTCCCAGACCCGGAGTCTGAAATTGAGGGAATGATCGCGCATGTCCCAAAGAACGACTGGGCCGCACTGGATGAACGGGAATGGGCGTACGACCGAATTCCTGCGACGCATTCGATTTCACATCCACTGACACATGAAGTTGAAATTGCGGTCTACGCCGTCCCGCAGGATCGGCATAACGAGCCCAGCAACCACCACCCCCTGCTACTCAGCTACATCGATGTTGTTGTTCAGGGTTACTTGCGGGCGTTCGGAGAATACGGCGCGGATCGTTTCTTTGAGACGACAACCGGCTGGAACGCCCCGATCTTGAATGATCGCGCCGAACCGCGCTATCCGCGCCACCAGCAACTCAAACCTGCTGAGCGTGATTTTGTCGATGACCGCCTGACCAGTTTGTCGGTTCGGATTGAGCAGCCGGCATAAAAAGGGTCGCGCCTGGGCACGACCCTTTTTGCTGGAATAGTAGCGGTTTACCCGCGCGCGCGGATCACCTGCAGCAACGGCAGCAACGCAGCCATTTCCGGGCCACGCTCTGCACCTGTCAACGCCTTGCGCAGCGGCATGAACAGACCTTTCCCCTTGCGGCCTGTCGCCTCTTTCACGGCATTGGTCCAGGTCCCCCAGGTGTCGCCATCAAACGGGCCTTCGGGCAGCAGCGACATGGCCTGAGCGATGAATTCGCGATCTTCATCCGCAACCAACGGCTCAGCACCATCGCGGCACAGATCCCACCACCCTTTGAGGTCGGCCAAAGTGGTGATGTTTTCCCGCGCCATGGCCCAGAACGGTTCAGCCAGTTCGGCTGGCACCCCGGCATCCGCGACAGCTCCGGCCACATTCGCCAGCGGCAGCGATTGCAGGTATTTGGCGGTCAGCGGGAACAGGTCCTGCACGTCGAACTTGGTCGGCGCGGCACCAAACCGGCTCACGTCAAAGCCATCGATCAACTCGGCCATATCCGAGCGCAGCTCGACCGGATCGGACGAACCCAGACGCGCCATCAGGCTCAGCAGTGCCATCGGCTGCACACCCTGTTCACGCAGATCGCGCAGGGCCAGCGTACCAAGGCGTTTCGACAGTGCTTCGCCCTGCGGGCCGGTCAGCAGCGAGTGATGCGCAAAGCGCGGGCAATCCCCGCCCAGTGCATTGATGATCTGAATCTGGGTCGCAGTGTTGGTCACGTGGTCCGAGCCGCGCACGACATCTGTCACGCCCATTTCGGTGTCATCCACCACCGACGCAATCGTATAAAGAACCTGCCCATCACCTCGGATCAGCACCGGATCAGAGACCGAGGCCGCATCGATCGAAATGTCGCCCAGAATTCCGTCGGTCCACTCGATCCGTTCGTGATCCAGCTTGAAACGCCAGACACCGTTGCCACGTTCCGCGCGCAAGGCATCCTTCTCGGCATCCGACAGGTTCAGCGCGGCGCGGTCATAAACCGGCGGCTTGCCCATGTTCAGCTGTTTCTTGCGCTTCAGGTCCAGCTCGGTCGGCGTCTCAAACGCTTCATAGAACCGCCCCATCGCGCGCAACTTGTCAGCCGCTTCGGCGTAGCGGTCCAAACGCTCGGATTGACGCTCGACACGATCCCAGTGCAAACCCAGCCATTCAAGATCCTGTTTGATGGCATCGACATATTCCTCTTTCGAGCGTTCGGGGTCGGTGTCATCGATGCGCAGGATGAACGTACCACCCGCCTTGCGGGCGATCAGATAGTTCATCAGGGCGGTGCGCAGGTTGCCCACATGGATGTAACCGGTGGGCGACGGGGCAAAACGGGTGGTTGTCATGGGTGTCTCCTGTTGGCGCGGCTCTTGTCACATGGGCGCGTTTTTGTCCAGCCGCCGCTTGATCCATCAGGTGATTCAACGCGGTTCCACGGGCCATATCCTGCCAAGGTCGTCCAACCCGGCGCGGATGAGTTCCGACAGAACCTGCATGTCGATATCCGCCAGCGTGTTCACATACAGGCAGGACTTTCCCAGCTTGTGCTTGCCCAACCGGGCCAGAATGCCGCTAAAATCCGCGTAACCCGGCATGATATAGATCACCAGCGCCGACTTGCGCGGGGAAAATCCGGTTGCAAGAAAATCGCCCTCTCGGCCCGAGGCGTAGCGATAGTGATAACGGCCATACCCTATCATCGACGGGCCCCACATGACCGGATCAAACCCGGTGGTGGCCCGAAACAGTTCATCCAGAGCGCGCGCCTCCTCGGCCCGACGTTCTGATTGGACCGAATTAAGGAAGTCTTCTACACTTTGATCTGTTGGAACGGTTTTGTTCTGCGATCGCGACATGAACAAAAATTAACACGTATTGTTCATCCATGCACCCTACGTGGATGTCGTAACATCTGGTCAGAATCTCACACCGTTCTAGTTTTTCTAAAGGTGTTCTGACAGGGAGAACGATAATGACAATCAAACTTACGCGCCGCGCCGCCTTGGGAACTGCTGCCGCCTTACCGTTTGCCACAACAGCAGCGCCGGTTTTGGCCGCAGGCTCTGACGCCAAGGCCAACTCGACCATCGCCAAATCCTTCAAGGTCGGCGACTTTACCGTCACGACCCTGCTGGATGGCAGCCTGCCGCGTGACGGCGCCAAGGATATCTTTGGCGGTGGCGCGTCTGATGAAGACTTTGCAAAGGTTTCGGCTGAGAACTTTATTCCCGCCGACACTGCCCAGTTCTTCTTTACCCCCTCACTGGTCAACACCGGATCGGAACTGGTGTTGTTCGACACCGGTCTGGGGCAAGGCGGCATTCAAGCCGCTTTGGCCGATGCAGGTGTCAGCCCGGATCAGATCGACGTTGTCGTGATGACCCATATGCATCCAGACCATATAGGCGGCATGACAACGGATGGCGCACCGACCTTTGCCAACGCACGCTATGTGACCTCGGCAACGGAATACGATTTCTGGTCCGCGCAAGAGGCCGGAAACAATGTCGGTGATCTTGTGGCCGCAAAAGTCACGCCGCTGGCCGAGAAGATGAGCTTTATCGGTGATGGAGAGCAAGTGGCGTCGGGCATAACTGCGGTTGCGGCCCACGGCCATACTCCGGGCCATACGGTCTATCATCTGGAAAGCAACGGACAGCGCCTTTTGCTGACAGCGGATTTGGCCAACCATTACGTGTGGTCCTTTGCCCATCCGGAATGGGAGGTTCGGTTTGACATGGACAAGGCCGCCGCAACAGCCGCGCGCCGTAAAGTTCTTGGCATGCTGGCAGCCGACAAGATGCCGATGGTCGGCTATCACATGCCCTTCCCTGCCGCGGGCTTTGTCGAGACACGGGGCGAGGGCTTCCGCTTTGTTCCGGTCAGCTATCAGATGATGGGCTAAGCCCCTAGTAACCCGGATCCGGTCGCACTTTTGAGCCGTCAGTGAACCGAGACAGACGGAACGCGGTCGGATCCACACAAGGGGTTGAATCAGTGACAAGGTCAGCCGTCAGGCGGCCGGCGCCGGGCCCGATGCCAAAGCCGTGGCCGGAAAAACCTGTGGCGATATACATACCCGGCATGTCATCCACGCCCGAGATTACGGGAATGGCGTCGGGGGTAACATCAATCATACCCGCCCAACTTTGGACGATTTCACTGTCCTGCAAGGCAGGGAACCCTTTTCGTGCACTGGCCCAGGCTTGTCGCAAAAACTTCTGCGAAGGTTCAGGATCCAAAACCCGGCACAGCTCGAACGGGGTCACGTCGGTCGGCAACCATTTTCTGTTCTGACGGGCCTCGATAGCCCACTGTTTTGACCAGCGAAAACGCAGGGATTTCCATTCCTGCGCAAAGGCAAAACGAAACTGCAACCCCAGCCGGAAACTGTCTGGCACGATATCGACCGTGTTCTGATGTCCCGACGCGATGGTGTGCCCGCCATCTGCGCGCTTTCGGATCGCAAAATCATCCGACCATAGCGCAGTTTCGGGCCCATCTTTCACCGGAGAGGTCCGCAGAACTGTGTTCAGAACCTTAAGCTGCGGCAGGTTGATACCTGCATTACCCGCAAACAGACGCGACCACGCACCCCCCGCCAAAACCACGCGCCCGCAGGCGACCTTGCCGCGTTCGGTGAATACACCAGCAATACGCCCATCCTGAATGTCCACACTTCGCACAGCGCAGCCTGTCATGATCACAGCACCTAGACGACGTGCGGCTTCGGCAATGGCCGGGGCGGCCCATTGCGGTTCAGCACGCCCGTCCTGCGGCATGTACAGAGCAGATGTCAGGCCGGTTTCGTGCCCGTGCAACAACTCTGCCAACTCGCGTCCCGACACCATTTTTGCCCCGGTCTGCAATCCTTCCACATGGCACATCCAACGCTTCAGGTTGACTTCTCCCCGCTTGCCGGACGCGCCGAAAAGAATGCCGGATTGCGCATAGCCGGTATTGCCATCCAGGCGGGCATCAAGGGTCTGCCAGATCCGCAACGCCTCTTGCATCAGGGGAATTTCGCGGGGGTCACGCATGCCCAAACGCACCCACCCCCAATTGCGCGAGCTTTGTTCAGCTGCAATCTGCCCCTTTTCGCACAAAAGGACGGAAGCGCCGCGTTCAGCCAGTTCCAGCGCGGTTGAAACGCCGATTATGCCGCCGCCAACAACGACAACATCAACAGATTTGGGAAGGGCAAGATCGGATTCTACGGGGTTCGGTTTTGGTGCCGTCATAAATACGCAATACTCTGTCGCCTGAACCCGTATGGGGACCAAGACCCAGAAGTTTGGCAACACGAATTGTCACAACGTCGGCACTATTTTTACGCCTGTGGCCCAGACGCCAATGGCAACGAAAATCCTCAGCACATCACGCTGCGCCGGACAGTTCCGCCCATTTCTGACGCAACATCGCAGTCAGCCCGGTGTCTTTTTGCACGGTCTGCGCGGTTACGTCCTTCTGCGGCAACAAGCTTGGAAACTCAGCCCGAAGCGACGCCGCTGCCTGTTCGTCGGACAGCCGCTGTTCATTCAGGACACCGGCAATCGCCGCTTCCAGCTTTTCCTCATCCAACTCTTGCGGCGGAGATTCCATTGTCCGCCGGGTCAAAAGAGCATGATGCGATCCTTGATATTCCTCATACATGTCAAAACCAAACCATTTACTCAGACATCCCACCCCGGATGCGTCACACTTCATCAAAATCAGCTTGCGACTTTGAGAATTGCGTCGCATCCGCCCCACATAGGGCAAATTTCAAGCTAAAATGTGGCAGAAAGTTGTCAATGCAACAAGTCAAAGGCCGGATTTTGTGCCCGTGGCAGGCCCAAAACGATAAATCGGAAAACAATCAAAAGAAAGGAAACTTTACTGTTTCCAATTTAGCGCGCGAATTGTGGCAATCAGGGGCGATCGCGCCAGCGATTCACAATCGGATACCGCCGATCCAGCCAGAACGCGCGGTTGCTCAGGCGCGTACCGGGGGCGGACTGGAACCGTTTATACTCGCTGATATAGACCAGATGTTCGACCCGCTGTGCATCTGCTTCGTTGTACCCGGCGGCGACGCAATCCGCGATCGATCCGTCCTGATCTACCAGGATCTCAAGTATGCCGTCCAGCACCGGGTAATCCGGCAGGCTATCGCTGTCTTTCTGATCTTCGCGCAGTTCCGCACTGGGCGGCTTGTCGATGACAGAGGGACGGATCACTTCGCCTGCAGGGCCCATCATCCAGTCGCGGTGATTGGCATTGCGCCAGCGGCAGGTTTCGAACACACGGGTCTTGTACAGATCCTTGATCGGATTATAGCCGCCGTTCATGTCGCCATAGATCGTGGCATAGCCCACGGCGACCTCGGATTTGTTGCCGGTGGTCAACAGCATTTCGCCGAACTTGTTCGAGATCGCCATCAACAGCAACCCGCGCAGGCGGGATTGAATGTTTTCTTCGGTCAACCCTTCGTCCAGCCCTGTAAACAACGGGGCCAAAGTACTGGTGACGGCTGCGCGACTGTCCGAGATCGGCACGTGGTCATAATGCACGCCCAGCGCTTTGGCGACCGCCTCGGCATCGTCAAGCGAGGTCTGGCTGGTGTATTCCGACGGCAGCATCACGCAGCGGACATTTTCGGCCCCGATGGCATCGACCGCAATGGTCGCGACCAGCGCGGAATCGACCCCGCCGGACAAGCCCAGCAGCGCCTTTTTGAATCCCGTTTTCCCCATGTAGTCGCGAAGGGACTGCACCATCGCGCGATAATCCTGCTCCCACTCATCCGGTTGGGGCACGATTTCGCCTGATGCGATCCGCCAGCCGTCTTCGCCGCGCTCAAGATCGACTTGCGAGAGCAGCTCGTCAAAAACCGGCATTCGGAACGCCAATTCCCCGCCCGGGTTCAGGCCAAAACTGGCACCATCAAAAACCTGATCATCCTGCCCGCCCACCATATTCAGGTAGATCAGCGGCAGGCCCGTTTCGACCACGCGCGCGACCATGTGGTTCAGTCGCACATCGTATTTATCCCGGAAATAGGGCGACCCGTTGGGGATCAACAAAAACTCGGCCCCGGTTTCCTCCAACGTTTCTGCCACGTCAGGGTGCCAGCTGTCTTCGCAGATCGGGCTGCCAATCCGGAAATTTCCTACCGAATACGGCCCACCCAGTGGTCCCGCATCGTAAAGGCGCACTTCGTCGAACACCGTCTCATTCGGCAAGTGGTGCTTCAGAACCTTGCTGGTGATCCGGCCACCCTTCAGGATCAGGTAGGCGTTGTACAGCTTTCCATCATCGACCCAGGGGCCACCTATGGCAATTGCAGGACCTTCGGCGCATTTTGCGGCCAGCGCTTCGACCGCAGAAATGGCTGCGCGGTGGAATACCGGTTTGAGAACCAGATCCTGCGTGTTGTAGCCGGTGATGAACATCTCGGGGAAAGCCACCAGATTCGCGCCCGCTGCTTTGCCTTGTTCCCATGCCGCAACGGCCTTTGCCGCGTTGCCTTCGATATCGCCAACGGTCGGATTCAGTTGCGCCAGAGTGATGCGGAAACGGTCGGCCATGCTGCCCTCTTGCCTCGTAAGTCCTATTGCCATTTAGCAGATCACCGCGCGAGTAAAAGACCAATGCGGCAAAAGCCGTTGCTCTGCCCGCAACGGTACCTTAGTTTTGCGCAAGAGATATCACCAGCGACGACCGGGCAGACAGGACCAGAAATGAACGTGATCCGAAACTCTATTTTGGCGGCGGGGATGAGCCTGACAGCTGCCACTGCTTTCGCGCAGGACGGGACCGTCATCGTCAAGGATGATGAAGTTGGCGGTGTCTATGAAGGCACTTACGAGAACGGGTTGCGGCACGGGACAGGAACGTATCGGCTGCCGAATGGGTTTGAGTACACGGGGCAGTGGGTAGAAGGCGAGATTCAGGGTCAGGGTACGACACACTACCCCGACGGGTCAGTCTACGAAGGCATGTTCGCCAAGGGTCAGCCCGAAGGGCGCGGCAAGATTATCTATGCCAATGGCAGCAGCTACGAGGGCGATTGGTCCAACGGGTCAATCAACGGCACCGGCATCGCTGAATTCACGAACGGCACGCGCTATGAGGGTGAATTCAGGAACGCCCAGCGACATGGCAAGGGCGTGCTGAGTTTTCCCGACGGATATATCTATGACGGCGACTGGGTCGACGGTGAGCGGCAGGGCAAAGCAAGGATCACCTATGCCGATGGCAGCGTTTACGAGGGCGACGTCAGCGCAGGCATGCGCGATGGCACTGGCACGCAGACGATGCCCGACGGAATGGTGTATTCAGGGGATTGGTCCGGGGACCAGATCACCGGGACGGGCAGCCTGACCTATTCCAATGGCGATGTATACGAAGGCGAACTTCAAGAAGGGCGCCGCCACGGCAAGGGCAAAGTGACCCACGCCCAAGGGGATGTGTACGAAGGCGATTTTGTCGACGACCGTCGCCACGGCAAAGGAACGTTCACCGGAACGGACGGCTTTGTGTATACCGGCGACTGGAACGCCGGGCAGATTGAAGGTCTTGGCGAAGTGACCTATCCGGATGGATCTGTCTATGTCGGCGATTTTGTTGCCGATCTGGCCGAAGGAAACGGCAGCATCACCTATCCGGACGGATCGACCTATGAAGGCGAATGGATCGCGGGTGTTATCGAGGGTCAGGGCACGGCCACCTATACCAATGGTATAATCTACAAAGGCCAATTCAAAAACGCGCAAAGCCACGGCAAGGGTGTGGTTACGCGCGCAGATGGCTCGGTATATGACGGCGACTGGGTTGAAGGCGTGCGTCAGGGCAAAGGCAAGGCGACCTATTCCGATGGCACGGTCTACACCGGTGATTTCCTGAACGGAAAACGGCACGGCAAAGGGGAAATCGTAACCCCTGCCGGGTTCAAGTATACGGGCGACTGGTCGGACGGAAAAATCAACGGCGTGGGTACCGCCACCTACTCGAACGGGGATGTGTATGAGGGCAGCTTTGTCGACAACAAACGGCAAGGCAGTGGGACGATGCGCTATGCCAACGGCCAGGAGGAAAGCGGTGTCTGGGAAAACGGCGTGTTGCCAGATCAGACCTCGGACCAGCAGAGCGACGCTGACACCCCTGCCCCGCAACCCAACCCTGATGCAAATACTGAGGCAACCGGAACCTCGGACGGGTGAAGGCTCACCACGGGACCCGCTTACCGGCCCAATCATAGAACCCTCCGGTATCAGCGAGCGTTAACCCGCGTATCACGTTCAACAGGTTATCGGCGGCGGCTTCAGGTTCGACGGCAGGATGACGACCTAGGTATTTGTTCGTGAACTCTGTTTTTACCGTGCCGGGGTGAAGGGCGACGCAAATCGCCTGTTTATGTGTTCGGGCCAATTCAATTGCGGCGGTATGGACGACCTGATTGACCGCTGCCTTGGCCGCTCGGTAGCTGATCCAACCACCTATCCGATTATCCCCGATTGATCCCACCCGCGCCGAAAGCACCGCGAATACAGATCGTCTTTGTCGCGGCAACAGATGATACGCGTGGCTTAGCACCAATGCCGGCCCAACGGCATTCAACGCAAACTGATCCATCATGGCGTTGGCTGAAATCGCCCGAATGGTCTTTTCCGGCACAGAGCCGTCTATCTCCAAGGCGCCCGAAGCCACCAGAATCAGATCAAACTGACCTGGTAGGTTTTCAAGCTTCAGCATCACCCCGTCCGGATCGGTCAGGTCAAAGCCGTCCTCCGACCGGGACAACCGCGTGACCGAAACGCCCTGCTCAACCAGCCGTCCGGTAACAGCTGCGCCTATCCCGCCAGAAGCACCAATTATCAATGCAGTTTCCATCCATGATCAGCTAGCGGCGCTGTGCAAACAATCAAGGCGGTCGAAACAAGGGCAGTTACCAGAAGTTCGCGTATTGCAAATTGGTTCTTTTCATTCCCGGCGGGCTCTGTATAACCTCAATCCCATGATCAACCGCGCAGATATCCCTTGTGTCGACACCGCCCTTCGCGGTGCGTCGCTGCGTGGCCTACTGATCCTAATCCGCCTCTGAGCGTGCCATCCGGCGCGCCCGCTCAGAGGAGGACGCCAGCGCGCCATAGGCTTTAGGACAGAAGAAGAAAGAGAACCCCATGACCAACGTGACCGACCAAGACCGCGTCTTGATCTTCGATACCACTTTGCGCGACGGCGAGCAGAGCCCCGGCGCCACCATGACCCATGACGAAAAGCTCGAAATCGCCGAGCTGCTGGACGACATGGGCGTCGATATCATCGAGGCCGGTTTCCCCATCGCGTCCGAAGGCGATTTCAAGGCTGTGACCGAAATTGCACAGCGGTCGAAAAACAGCCGCATCTGCGGTCTGGCTCGTGCAAATTTTGCCGATATCGACCGCTGCTGGGAGGCGGTAAAACACGCCGAGAAGAACCGCATTCACACATTCATCGGCACTTCGCCGCTGCACCGCGCCATCCCGAACCTGACCATGGACGAGATGGCAGACAAGATCCACGAAACGGTCAGCCACGCGCGCAACCTGTGCGAAAACGTGCAGTGGTCTCCGATGGACGCGACCCGAACCGAATGGGATTACCTGTGCCGGGTGATCGAGATCGCAATCAAGGCCGGGGCAACCACGATCAACATCCCGGATACGGTGGGCTATACCGCTCCGGTGGAAAGCGCGGACCTGATCAAGCGTCTGATCGAAACAGTGCCGGGGGCGGATGACGTGGTCTTTGCCACCCATTGCCACAACGATCTTGGCATGGCGACCGCGAACTCGCTGGCCGCTGTCGCAGGCGGTGCCCGCCAGATTGAATGCACCATCAACGGTCTGGGCGAACGCGCAGGCAACACGGCGCTGGAAGAAGTGGTCATGGCACTGCGCACGCGCAACGATATCATGCCGTGGCATACTGGCATCGACACCACTAAGATCATGCACATCTCGCGTCGGGTTGCGACGGTCTCGGGCTTTCCGGTGCAGTTCAACAAGGCAATTGTCGGCAAGAACGCTTTTGCCCATGAAAGTGGCATCCATCAGGACGGGATGCTGAAAAACCGCGAAAACTTTGAAATCATGCGTCCTGAGGACATTGGTCTGTCGGGAACATCCTTACCGCTGGGCAAACATTCAGGCCGCGCAGCCTTGCGCGACAAACTCGAAACGTTGGGGTTTGAGGTGGGCGACAACCAGCTCAAGGATATCTTTGTTCGGTTCAAGGATCTGGCGGATCGCAAGAAAGAGGTGTTCGACGACGATCTCATTGCACTGATGACGCTGGACGAGGCTGACGACCACCTGCAGCTGGTTTCGATGAAGGTGACCTGCGGCACGGGCGGTCAGGCGGAATCGACGGTCGAGCTTGAAGTTGAAGGCCTGGACAAAACCGCCACCGAACATGGCGACGGCCCTGTGGATGCGACCTTTAAGGCGATCCGTGCGATTTATCCCAACACAGCACGGCTTCAGCTTTATCAGGTTCATGCTGTGACCGAAGGCACGGACGCGCAGGCAACGGTTTCCGTGCGCCTGGAGGAGGATGGAATGATCGCAACCGGCCAGTCGGCAAACACCGACACCGTCGTGGCGTCAGCAAAGGCTTATATCCACGCTCTCAACCGCCTGATTGTGCGCCGTGAAAAAGCTGGCCCGGGCGCAGATGCGCGCGAGATCAGCTATAAAGACCTGACGTGATTGCATAAATCATCCGGGCAACCGCAAGTTTGGTTGCCCGGAAAATCCAACCCGATTCACAGCGCTGGATTGGGCGCTGCATACCGACCATCACCTCGTATGCTGCTAAAGTTTTGCGAAAAGCTCGGAAAGGCGGTTCATTTCGCCGCCGATACCGAATGGTGCATTCACAATAAACATGCCCGACCCAATCATCCGGTGCCCCTCACGCGCAGGCGGGAACGTCACTTCGTGGCAAATGGCTTTGGGGTAGTTTCGCGATTTGAGAGCCGCAGTCATCCCGGCATGTCGATTGTCCGTCAGGATCGGGTACCAAAGGGCAATCACGCCCACATTCCACTTGCGGTGCAGCTTGGCGATAATGCCGGGCAAGCGGTCGTAATCGGCTTTCACCTCGTAACTTGGGTCAATCAGCATCACGCCCCGGCGTGGAGTCGGAGGCAGCAAAGACTGCGCCAGATCGAACCCATCCTGCTGATAGACCTTCGCCCCAAACGGCGACATCGCCAGCGACAGGGCCGCAAATTCCTGTGGGTGCAGTTCCGCGAGGTGCAAACTGTCCTGTTCCCGTAACATAGTCGCAGCAATCATCGGCGATCCCGGATAGGCCGTGTCGCCGTACCGGGCCTGTACCTGCTTCAGGAGCTGCTCCATCGGGTGGTCGGGCCCGAACCACCCTTCCCGCTGTGCGCGACCGATCCCTGCCTCTGCCTCTCCTGTCCGAATAGATTCGTCTGCATCCAACCGGTACAACCCACGCCCGGAATGCGTCTCGACATAACTGAGCGGCTTGTCCTTGCGTGTCAGATAATCCAGCACCCACGCCAGTAATGCGTGCTTTTGGACATCCGCCAGATTCCCGGCGTGGTAAATGTGTTGATAAGAGAGCATCTTGCCTTCTAAAGTCCCATTCAATAAGGCGGAAAGGTGCTGATTGTCACGGAATCAGCCCTTTTACCGGGCGTGATGGCACCCTATAAGTCATCCGTCCCGGAACCGTCGAGTCGCGGGCAGTAGAAAACCTACATTACAGGATCAGGGAAAACATGGGGATCTTTGGCAATCTGGGCGGCCTGTTCACAGCGGACATGGCTATCGACCTTGGAACAGCAAACACGCTGGTTTACGTCAAGGGGCGCGGTGTCATCCTGTCTGAACCTTCGGTTGTGGCCTATCACGTCAAGGACGGTGTGAAGAAAGTTCTGGCTGTTGGCGAAGATGCCAAGCTTATGCTGGGTCGGACGCCCGGTTCGATCGAAGCCATCCGCCCCATGCGCGAAGGTGTGATCGCGGATTTTGATACTGCCGAAGAAATGATCAAGCACTTCATCCGCAAGGTGCACAAACGCTCGACCTTCTCGAAACCCAAGATCATTGTCTGCGTTCCCCATGGCGCAACCCCGGTCGAAAAACGTGCAATTCGTCAGTCGGTCTTGTCCGCAGGTGCCCGTCGCGCGGGCCTGATTGCCGAACCGATTGCGGCCGCAATCGGGGCCGGCATGCCGATCACCGACCCGACCGGCAACATGGTTGTCGATATTGGCGGTGGCACCACCGAGGTTGCTGTTCTGTCGCTGGGTGACATCGTATATGCCCGTTCGGTCCGCGTTGGTGGTGACCGGATGGACGAGGCCATCATTTCCTACCTGCGTCGCCAACAGAATCTTCTGGTTGGTGAATCCACGGCTGAGCGTATCAAGACAACCATTGGTACCGCCCGGATGCCCGACGATGGGCGCGGTCAGTCGATGCATATCCGGGGGCGTGACCTGTTGAACGGCGTGCCCAAGGAAATCGAGATCAGCCAGGCCCAGGTGGCCGAAGCGCTGTCAGAGCCCGTGCAACAGATCTGCGAGGCGGTTATGACCGCGCTTGAGACAACGCCCCCCGACTTGGCTGCGGACATTGTCGACCGTGGTGTGATGCTGACCGGTGGCGGCGCGCTGCTGGGCGATCTGGACCTGGCTCTGCGCGAACAGACCGGCCTGGCGGTTTCCATTGCGGACGAAAGCTTGAATTGTGTGGCTTTGGGCACCGGCAAAGCACTGGAATATGAAAAACAGCTGCGCCACGCGATTGACTACGAAAGCTAAGGCGCGCACCCTCGGAAGATAGGGTTATGTCGGCGCGAGCAGCACGGGAAGGTAACCTGTGGCAAAAGACCGATCACAGCGCGATGAGTATACGACCCCCCTGCGCCGCTTGTTGTTGGGGATCGTTGTGCTGTGCCTGCTTGGTATCTTCCTTCTGTGGCGCATCGACAGCCCGCGCGTAGAACGGTTCCGTGCGCGAATCGTGGATACGGTTGTACCATCTATGGAATGGGCCATGGTCCCGGTGACTGCCGCCGTCAATCTGGTGCGTGACTTCCAAAGCTATCAGCGCCTGAGCGAACAGAACAGGGAACTGCGTAGCGAACTGCGCCTGATGCGCTCCTGGAAAGAGGCTGCTTTGCAGCTTGAACAGGAAAACGCGCGACTGCTGGATTTGAACAATGTCCGCCTTGACCCGCGTCTGACTTATATCACCGGCGTTGTCATGGCCGACAGCGGGTCGCCATTCCGACAATCCGTTCTGCTGAATGTCGGAGAGCGTGACGGGATCGTGGATGGATGGGCCACGATGGACGGCATTGGCCTGGTCGGCAGGATATCAGGTGTTGGCCCTGACACGGCACGCGTGATCCTTGTGACGGATGCCACCAGCGCGATTCCCGCAACCATTCAACCTTCTGGCCAGACCGCGCTGATCAAAGGCGACAACAACCCCGCGCCCGCGGTGGAGTTTCTTGAAAACCGCGAGCTGGTTCGCCCCGGGGACCGTGTGATCACTTCGGGTGATGGTGGCGTGTTTCCTGCGGGCCTGTTGATCGGTCAAATCGCGGCAGATCCCGGGGGGCGCCTGCGGGTCCGCCTGTCGGCAGATTTCGAAAGGCTCGAATTTCTCAGGGTTCTGCGGTTTCACTCGGCTCCGCCCATTCAGGATCCGGGCAGTATCGTAGGCCCCACCCGCCCAGAGGCGGCGCTGACCCCGGATGAGGTCAGCGATGGATAGACCGGCCTCGCAAATCTGGGCCATGCGCAGCCTTTATGCCTTGCTGGCTTTTGCTGTGCTGTTTCTGCATCTGTTGCCGTTGGACGCTCAACCCGATCGCTGGCCTTTTCCCGACGTCCTGATTGCCCTGACTTTTGCCTGGGTGTTGCGACGGCCCGATTACGTCCCGACTGTATTGGTTGCGCTTGTCATGCTGATGGCCGACTTTCTACTGCAACGTCCACCGGGCCTTTTGGCAGCGCTGACCGTAGTCGGGTCGGCCTATTTGCGGTCAGCGGCGTTGGGTATGAGGGATGCGGGATTTGCCGGAGAATGGATGTCTGTCGGCATTGTGATCACGGCGGTCATTTTGATGAACAGGGTCGTACTATCGGTGATGTCCGTGCAACAGGCCGCATTGGGGCCGGTCGTGATTCAGCTTGTGCTGACGGTCGCTGTCTACCCGTTGGTCGTGATGCTTAGCCAAAGCGCGTTGGGGGTTCGCCGCATATCCGCTGCTGATGTCAGCGCTGTGGGAAGCCGGGCATGAAACAGCGTAAACCCAAGTCCCAGGGCCTTGCCTATAAGCGCCTGCCACGCAGAGCGCTGTTGCTGGGTGGCCTACAGGCGGTGTTCATAGGCGGTTTGGCCGCACGAATGCGGTTCATGCAGGTCGAACAGGCCGACGAATACCGCCTGTTGGCCGAAGAAAATCGTATCAACATCCGGCTTATCCCGCCGACCCGTGGGCGTATCTATGACCGGAACGGCCAGATCATCGGCCAGAACTCACCTTCCTATCGCATCGTCATCGTTCGTGAAGACGCCGATGACGTGGAAAAAGTCATCGCCAAACTGTCGGAACTGATCCCTCTGAACGAAGATGAGATCGAGCGCGCCAGGACTGAAATGCGCCGCTCGGCGCCGTTTCTGCCGGTGACGCTGGCGGATCAGGTCACATGGGAGGATATCTCGAAGGTTGCGGTCAATGCTCCGGCGCTGCCGGGCGTAACGCCCGAGGTCGGCCTGACACGGCAATACCCACGATACGAGGATTTCGCACATATCGTCGGCTATGTTGGCCCGGTCAGTGACTATGACCTCAGCAAGATAGAAGACCCTGAGCCGGTATTGCGCATTCCAAGGTTCCAGATTGGAAAGGTTGGCCTTGAGGCCAAGCAGGAAATCGAACTGCGCGGCAAGGCCGGTGCAAAGCGGGTCGAGGTCAACGCGACGGGTCGCGTCATGCGCGAGCTTGACCGGCAGGAAGGACAACCCGGCGCTGACCTGCAACTGTCCATCGACGCTGATCTGCAACAATATGCACAGGCGCGACTGGCGGGCGAAAGTGCAGCCGCAGTTGTCATAGACTGCGAAACCGGTGACTTGCGTGCGGTCGCCTCGGCACCCAGTTTTGATCCGAACCTGTTTGTTCGTGGCATTTCGGTCGCCGATTACCGGGCATTGACAGAAGACAAGTACCGTCCGCTGGCGAATAAATCCGTGCAAGGAACTTATCCTCCGGGATCGACCTTCAAGATGGTCACCGCGCTGGCCGCGTTGGAAGCGGGCGTAGTCTCTCCCGGCAACACCGTGTACTGCCCCGGACACCTGAAGGTCGGCAGCCGTCGCTTCCATTGCTGGAAGCGTGGCGGGCACGGAACGGTTGACCTCAACCTCTCGCTGAAACGCAGCTGCGATGTCTATTACTATGACGTGGCTCTGCGGGTTGGCATCGACAAGATCTCTGACATGGCCCGCACTTTGGGACTGGGGGTCAAGCATGACATCCCTATGTCAGCGGTGGCGGATGGACTGGCCCCCAACCAGGAATGGAAGCAGCGCGCGCACGGTCAGGAGTGGCTTGTGGGCGATACGGCAAACGCGTCCATCGGCCAGGGATTCATGCTGGCTTCACCGCTGCAGCTTTCTGTGATGGCCGCCCGCATCGCCACCGGTCGCGCGGTCACGCCGCGCCTGGTGCGCTCGATCGACGGTGTTGAACAACCCTCGGGCGCCGGAGAACCACTGGGCCTTAATTCCTACAATCTGGAACAGGTCCGCAAGGCTATGTTCTCGGTCTCGAATGACAGGCGGGGAACGGCATATCGAAGCCGCATCATCGCGGATGAGTTCCGGATGGCGGGGAAAACCGGAACCAGCCAGGTTCGAAACATCACCAAAGCAGAACGGGCCGCAGGCGTGATCCGAAACGAGGACTTGCCGTGGGAGCGTCGCGACCACGCGCTGTTCGTTTGCTTCGCACCGTATGACAACCCAAAATATGCCGTGGCCGTGGTTGTTGAGCATGGCGGCGGCGGGTCCACTGCCGCAGCCCCGGTTGCACGCGACATCATGCTGCAAGCTCTTTATGACGGCACTCCGCCGCTTGAGGCATACCCGGTTGCCGACCGCGAACGCATCAAGGAACAGCAAAAACGGCTGGAGGGTGACAAGCGCCCCAAAGCGCGACCGGATGGAAAGGACCGTGCATGAGCTATCTTGAATATGCCGTCAAATCCACGCCGTCGGGGTTTCGCAAGTTCCTGTATATGAACTGGCCGCTGACGTTGCTGCTGATCAGCACCGCCAGCGCGGGCTTTCTGATGCTGTATTCTGTTGCGGGCGGTTCGTGGACGCCCTGGGCCGAGCCGCAAATGGAACGTTTCGGGCTTGGCCTGACAGTGATGTTCATCATCGCACTGGTTCCGATTTGGTTCTGGCGCAACATGTCGGTGCTGGCCTATCTCGGCTCGGTGGCTTTGCTGGTATTTGTCGAACTGTTCGGCACCATCGGCATGGGTGCGCAGCGCTGGATCGACCTTGGGTTTATGCGCCTGCAACCCTCAGAGGTCATGAAAGTCACGCTGGTCATGTTGCTTGCAGCTTATTACGACTGGCTTCCCTCGCACAAAACGTCTCGTCCGCTTTGGGTTCTTATCCCGGTTGTCCTGATCATCCTGCCTACCTTGCTGGTTCTGAAACAGCCCGATCTTGGCACATCCATCCTGCTTCTGGCCGCAGGAGGTGGGTTGATGTTTCTGGCAGGGGTTCACTGGGCCTATTTTGCCGCCGTTATTGCTGCTGTCGTGGGCCTGATCGCCGCTGTGTTCAACAGCCGTGGGACCGAGTGGCAATTATTGAAGGACTATCAGTTTCGGCGCATCGACACCTTTCTGGACCCGTCCACCGACCCATTGGGGGCCGGATACCACATTACCCAGTCCAAGATTGCCTTGGGGTCCGGGGGATGGAACGGGCGTGGTTTCATGCAAGGCACGCAGTCCCGCCTGAACTTCCTGCCCGAGAAGCATACCGATTTCATTTTCACGACGTTGGCCGAAGAGTTCGGATTTGTCGGGGGAACGACCCTGTTGACCCTTTATGCCTTGATTCTGGTTTTCTGCATGGTCACGGCCCTGGCAACCAAGGACCGGTTTTCATCTCTGGTCACGCTGGGTATCGCGTTGAACTTCTTCCTGTTTTTCGCCGTCAACATGTCGATGGTAATGGGTATGGCCCCTGTCGTGGGTGTACCACTGCCAATGGTCAGCTATGGTGGCTCGGCCATGCTGGTTCTGATGGCAGCCTTTGGCATCGTCCAAAGCGCCCATATTCACCGCCCCCGTTGATCTGAAAGGGCTCTGATGTCTGTGAACGTCCTGTTTTCCGCGCGGCCTGCCCTTTGGCCGGTGTATCAGCCGCTGCTGACACAATATCTTGATGAGGCGGGTCTGGACGTCCAGCTAGGAACCGAGTTCGAACCGGATCAGGTCGATTACGTTGTTTACGCCCCAAACGGAGGGGTACAGGATTTCAGACCTTTCACGCGCCTGAAAGCGGTGCTGAGCCTTTGGGCCGGTGTCGAAAAAATCGTGGGTAACGAAACACTGATCGTTCCATTGGCGCGGATGGTGGATCACGGTCTGACGCAAGGCATGATCGAGTGGGTGGTTGGCCACGTGTTGCGCTACCATCTGGGGATGGACCGGCACATCACGGTACAGGACGGTGTCTGGGCCCCAGACGTCCCACCGCTGGCGCAAGAGCGCAACGTTTGTATTCTGGGGCTTGGAGCATTGGGCGAAGCCGTGGCCCGCGCGCTGACCGCGCTTGAGTTTCGGGTCTTAGGCTGGAGCCGTACAGCCAAGGACATCCCCGGTGTAACCTGCCTGCATGGTGCCGAAGGGCTGCGCCAGGCGCTTTCTCATGCCGAAATCGTAGTCTTGTTGCTGCCCGATACACCTGCCACTGAAAACGCGCTGAATGCGGAAACGCTGGCCCTGCTGCCCAAAGGTGCGCGTATCATCAACCCGGGACGCGGGCCGCTGATTGATGATGATGCGCTATTGGATGCCCTGACCTCGGGCCAGGTGGGCCACGCAACGCTGGATGTGTTCCGTGTCGAGCCCTTGCCCACCAATCACCCCTATTGGGCGCATCCGAATGTCACCGTGACCCCGCATATCGCGTCCGAGACCCGCCCGGTCACTGCCGCACAGGTCATTTGCGAAAACATCCGGCGCGGGGAATCCGGCGAGCCCTTTGTGCACCTGGTCGACCGCACGCTGGGCTACTGACGTCACGCCGCAATCAGACCGCGGCCTTTCAACAGGGCATCCACGCCCGGCAATCGTCCCCGGAACGCCAGATACAGATCCTCTGCCTCGCGCGAACCGCCGGTGGACAAGATATTGTCTTCCAGCGCTTTGGCCCGTTCAGGATCAAAGGCACCACCTGCTTCTTCGAAGGCGGCAAAGGCGTCAGCATCCATCACCTCGGACCACATATAGCTGTAGTAGCCCGAGCTATAGCCATCGCCTGCAAATACATGCGCAAAGTGGGGCGTGGCATGGCGCATTCCAATGGCTTGCGGCATCCCCAACCCGGCAAGAACCTCGGCCTGTTTTGCCATCGGGTCTGCCGGGGCGTCGCCATCGTGGAAGGCCAGATCAACAAGGGCCGAGGCGACATATTCAACCGTCTGGAACCCCTGGTCGAAATTGGCGGCATTCAGCACTTTTTCAAGCATCTCCTGCGGCATCGGTTCGCCCGTTTCGGCCTGGGTGGCAAACTCGGCCAGAACTTCGGGCACTTCCAACCAGTGTTCATAAAGCTGGCTGGGCAGTTCGACAAAATCGCGCGCAACCGAAGTCCCCGAGATGCTTTCATAGGTCACGTTGGACAGCATCTGGTGCAAGGCGTGGCCAAACTCGTGGAACAGGGTGCGTGCATCGTCATAAGACAGCAGCGCCGGATCACCCTTGGCGAAGTTGCAGACATTGATGACAATCGGTGCCTGTTCTTTCGGGAATCTGGCCTGTGCCCGCATCGCGCTGCACCAGGCACCTGATCGCTTTGACCCCCGTGCAAAGTAGTCACCGATGAACACGGCGACATGCCGACCGTTGCGCGTAACCTCCCACGCGCGGCAATCAGGGTGATAAAGCGGCACGTTCAAAGGCTTGAATTCCAGCCCGAACAGGCGGTTTGCACAAGCAAACGATGCCTCGATCATCCGGTCCAGTTGCAGGTAGGGTTTCAGTTCCGCCTCATCCAGATCATGTTCCGCCTTGCGCCGCTTTTCAGCGTAATAGCGCCAGTCCCATGCTTCCAGCGGGCCGTTGACACCGTCTTCCTGCATCATCCGGGTCAGGAATTCCGCGTCCGCATCGGCACGGGCCTTGGCAGGTTCCCACACCTGCATCAACAACTCACGTACCCGGTCCGGAGTACGAGCCATTTCAGTTTCCAGCTTGTAATCGGCGAAGTTGTCATAGCCCAACAGCTTGGCGCGTTCCTCACGCAAACCCAGAATCTCAGCCGCGATGTCGCGATTGTCGGTCTCGCCACCATTCGCCCCGCGGGCAGCCCAGGCGCGATAGGCTTTTTCGCGCAGATCCCTACGGGGTGAAAACTGAAGAAACGGCACGATCAGCGACCGGGAGAGGGTAACAACCGGCCCCAAGGCGCCCTTTTCCGCACCAGCAGCCCGTGCCGCATTCACAACGAAATCCGGCAGGCCCTGCAGATCTTGTTCGGTCAGATCCATGAACCAATCCCGCTCATCCGCCAGCAGGTTCTGGGTAAAGGACGTCCCCAACGAGGCGAGGCGCGACTTGATTTCTTGCATACGAGCGTCTTCGTCCCCGTCCAACGCCGCGCCTGCACGAACAAAACCCCGATGGGTCAGCATCAGAACGCGTGCCTGCTCCTCGGTCAGGTTCAGGTTTTCGCGCCGCGCCCAAAGGTTTGCAACGCGTTCAAACAGCGCCTTGTTCGAAGAAATTCCCGAGAAATGCGCCGACAGCTTGGGGGAAAACGTGCGCTGCAACTCTTCCCGCTTGGGGTTGCTGTCTGCGCCTGCAACAGTGAAGAAGACCGACAGAACCTTGTCCAGCTGCTCGCCCGCAGCCTCAAGGGCTTCGACCGTGTTAGCGAAAGTAGGGGCCTCTGCATTTGCTGCAATCGCGTCGATCTGCGCGTTATGCGCAGTCATCGCCTGATCCAAAGCCGGTGCAAAATCTTCGTCCGAAATATCGGCGAAAGGGGCTATTTCGAATGGGGTGGTCCAGTTGGACAGGATCGGGTTGGTCATGCGGATCTCCTTTGACACAATAGCTAGTTCGCCATGGCCGGGTGTTCCAGAACCCCCAGCCCACGTTAAGAAAGGTTAATTGCTTGCGGCACCGCAAATGGGGCAATCGGCACGGCGGGTCAGCGTGATCTTGCGGCTTTCACCGTATAGGGCGTCGTAGATCAGCATCTCGCCCCGCAGCGCCATGCCAGCGCCCGTGATCACCTTTATCGCCTCAACCGCCATCATCGATCCAACAACACCCGGCAACGGGCCAATCACACCTGCCTCGGAACAGGACGGGGCCAGACCGGGGGCTGGGGCTTCGGGAAAGATACACTGGTAGCACGGGCTGCCATTGACTGGGTCAAACACGCTGAGCTGCCCTTCCCACTGCGACAAGGCCCCCGAAATCAGTGGCTTGCCCAGCGCGGCGGCAGTCCGGTTGGCCAGATAGCGGGTCTCAAAATTGTCCGTACCGTCAAGGATCAGATCGAAGTCGGCAAAAAGATCTGCCGCGATTTCATCGCTCAATCTGCGATGAAAGGGCAGAACCACCACATTCGGGTTCTGCGCCTCCATCGCTTGCTGGGCGGAAAAGACCTTGGGCATATCGATATCAGCATCGCGGTGGATCACCTGCCGCTGCAGGTTCGCATTCTCGACTATATCGTCGTCAATGACCCCGATTGTACCCACACCTGCGGCCGCCAGATATTGCAGCGCCGGGGCGCCCAAACCTCCTGCACCGATCACCAGAACACGGGCTTGTTTCAACTTTTTCTGACCCGGCCCGCCCAATTCGCGCAGCACAATGTGACGGGCGTACCGGTTCAGTTCGGTTTCGGTGAAACGGTCAGAGGGCATGGCGGCTTCCGGTTTGGAGGCCTGCACCGCTCGGTTGCGCAGGGCCTTCAGCACACGGCCATACAGCAAAACGATGGCCGCGAAACCTGCAAGGATCAGCCACAGCGCCGCAGACCCACCGGTTGCTTCGCGCAGGGGGTGCCCATCCGGCAAGATCAGATGAGACAGGACCACCCCGACCAACAACACACTCACCGACAGCACGCGCGCCGATTTAGACGTGCCGGCGATATAGCCAACGCCCCATAGCCCCGCTGCCAGAACAAGAACCAGCAGCATCAGCCGCGCCCGGTCGAGCCGAAACCGCCAGCCCCGCGATCTGTTTCACCCAATGCCTCAGCCAATTCGAATGCCGCCTGCACGACAGGGGCAACTACCAGCTGCGCGATACGATCACCATGGGCAATCTCGAACCGTTCCTGACCGGCATTCATCACGATCACCCCCAGAGGTCCGCGATAGTCACTGTCAATAGTGCCCGGCGTATTGGGCAGCGTGATCCCGTGTTTCAGTGCAAGGCCCGAGCGGGGCCGAACCTGAACCTCGTATCCCTGCGGGATTTCAATGCGCAGACCGGTCGGTACTAGCGCCCGCTGTCCGGGCTCCAACATGATCGAAACCCCCTCGGGCAAGTTGGCACGCACGTCCGCGCCCGCCGCACCCGCAGTTTCGTAGGACGGAAGCGCCACGGCGGGGTCTGCCCCGTCTTCGCGGATCACTCGAATTGCAACCATGGTTTTGCCTTTCCTTCAGCCCGCCAACGCGTCTGCGATCCTGCTTGCCAACCGCCGCGCAACCTCAGCCTTGCCCATACGCGGCCATTCCTCGGCTCCGCTGTCCGAGATCAGGATAACCGCATTCTCGGACCCGCCCATGATCCCGGTGGAAGGGCTGACATCGTTGGCGACAATCCAGTCACAGCCTTTGCGCAGTCGCTTGGCGGTGGCGTGTTCAATCACGTCATCGGTCTCGGCCGCAAAGCCGACAACCAAAGGTGGGCGCCCATTTTCCATCCGCGAGACGCGTTTGAGAATGTCGGGGTTCTCGGCAAATTCCAGAACCGGCAGACCGTCGCGGCTTTTCTTCAGTTTCTTGTCCGACGCACTGGCCACGCGCCAATCTGCCACCGCAGCCGCAAACACGCCCGCGTCGACGGGAAGCGCCGCATCAACCGCGTCCGACATCTGTTGCGCGGTCTCGACCGGCACGACCTGCACACCCGCCGGAGGCGGTACGTCTGCGGGGCCTGTGACAAAGATCACCTCGGCCCCCAAATCCGCAAGCGCCTGTGCCACGGCCGAACCCTGCGCCCCGGAAGAGCGGTTCGCGATATACCGGACCGGATCAATCGGCTCATGCGTCGGGCCCGAAGTTACCAGCACGCGCTTTCCTACCAAGGGTCCTGCCGCAAGCTGCGCCTCAACCGCCGCGACGATTTCCAGCGGTTCCGACATGCGTCCCGGCCCATATTCACCGCAGGCCATATCACCTTCGTTTGGGCCAACAAAGCGTACGCCATCCGCTTGAAGCTGCATCAGGTTGCGTTGTGTCGCCGGGTGTTCCCACATGCGTACATTCATCGCGGGCGCACACAGAACAGGCGTGTCCGTTGCCATCAGAAGGGTCGATGCCAGGTCATTTGCCAACCCCCCGGCCATCTTGCCCATCAGGTCTGCTGTTGCGGGGGCCACAACGATCAGATCGGCAGAGCGTGACAGCTGGATATGGCCCATCTCGGCCTCGGCGGTCAGATCGAACAGATCGCCATAGACCTTTTCTGAGGCAAGGGCAGACACGGACAGAGGTGTTACAAATTCTTCTGCCGCACGCGTCAGCACAGGCGTCACAGCTGCGCCGCGTTCACGCAGCCTGCGGATCAGGTCCAGCGACTTGTAGGCCGCGATGCCGCCGCCGACGATCAGCAGAATGCGTTTGGATGACAGCATGTTCAGCCCTTCCTGTCCCGGTCGGCCCCGACATTAGGCAAGGCCATCAGGTTGTTCCAGCGATTAATTCTGAACCTGAAACGCCGCACAGGGATCTTCACGCTCAACTGTGGGGCTATCGATTACGATATCAAAGTCACCGTCGATGATGTTGTCCTCGGACTGTCCGACCGAGACCACCTTCCACCCGGGTTGAAGGCGTTCAAGAAATGTCGGGATACCTCGGTCTTTGCGCGCATGTCCGTTCCCAGTGATCACGGCAACCGGTCCGCCGGTTTCTTCCATCGCGCGCATCACCGCACGGGCCAGAACCGCATCGCGCAAACGCTGGATCGCGACCATCTGGGGTAACATTTCCGGCGGGAGAGCATCGCAATGCGCGGCCATTTGATCCGCCTCGCGCGCCGCCTGCTCCTCGGGCGTCAGCGGTACAGTCAAACCATAGCGCGCCGCGTCTGCACCCAGCGCCGTGGCGGCCCCGCGTTCCATCGCGCCCCGCGCGGCAGCACGCGGCACCATGGCCCCGTAAACCGGCGCGCCTGAAGCCTTGAACACCGGATAATACAGCCTGAGCGGTGGCCAACCACTTTCTGCCCATTGCAGAATACGGCTCAACTCTTCCGGGTTGGAGACGGCTTTTTGCGCCAGCCGTTGCGCGCCTTCTTCGGTGACCATCTCCCAGACAACGGCCGAGGGTGAGATTTCCTTTATCGCTTCGGCTTGAATGAGGTGGTGGCGGGGATTGTCGTGAACCTCTCCCAGAATTACCACATCTGCATCCCGCATCGCGAGAGCCGCATCATCAGAAATAAGATCTTCCGCCAGTCCGGGTCGCGCTGCTGCAACCGTAAGGCCCAGAACACACGCAAGAATCGCAAGCTGTTTCATGCGATGAAGTGTTGCACCTCGTTCGACTGGGCTTCAAGGTTCTTGCGCATTTTTGCGAACGCTGCGGCCTCAAGCTGTCGCACCCGCTCCTTGGACAGTCCCAACTCGACGCCGAGACTCTCCAGTGTCCGCGCAGGCTCGCGCAGTTTGCGTTCGCGCACAATGAACCGCTCGCGGTCATTCAGTGCGTTCATCGCGATCAGCAACCACTGGCGCAACTGTTCGGTGTCGTGGGTGTGTTCAACTGCTTCGGCGGCCTGTTCGCGTTCATCTTCCAGCGCATCGATCCATTCACGCCCGTCTTCGTCGGCGGATTGCACCGCGTTCAGGGAAAAATCCGACCCTGACAGCCGACCTTCCATCAGTTCCACATCGCGCAGAGGAACGCCAATCTCTGTGGCGATCATCTGATGCAACTGGTGGCGATCCAGTTCAAGACCTTCGGTCGCGGCCTCGCGTTCCAGCCGGGCCTGAACCCGACGCATGTTGAAAAACAGCGATTTCTGCGCCGAGGTGGACCCCGTTCGCACCATGGACCAGTTCCGCATCACATAATCCTGAATGCTCGCCTTAATCCACCACACCGCATAAGTCGAAAACCGCACCCCACGATCAGGGTCGAACTTGTCTGCGGCCTTCATCAAACCCAGACCGGCCTCCTGGATAAGGTCATTCATCGGCGCGCCATAGCGTTTGAACTTGGCCGCCATCGAAATTGCCAGCCGCATATACGCTGTGATCAGGCGGTGCAGCGCCTGTTCATCACGCTGGTCACGCCAGGCATAGGCCAGCCTCAGTTCCGTTTCAGCATCCAGCAACTCGGCCTTCATCGCTTGCCGGGACATCGAAAAATCTGTCGCGTTGTCCAGTGCCATAAACCTCTCCCCTGATTTGCAGGCGTTGGCCGGGCTTGCCATGCCGACCTATGACCGATACGCAAAACAGCACCAATTGGATCATCTTTAGGTAAGTACTGTGGCGTCAGATTTAACCTTAATTCTGGGTGGAGCTGCTTCGGGCAAGTCGGCATTTGCCGAGAACCTCGTTGTTTCCACAGGGAAAAATCGAGTTTACCTAGCGACATCACAAGTGTTTGATGACGAGATGCGGCAGAAGGTTGATCGCCATCTGGAACAGCGGGGCGGCGGTTGGACCACGATTGAAGAGCCCCTTGACCTGAGGCCGGTGCTGTCCAGCCTGTCCTCGGATCAGGTGTGTCTGGTCGATTGCGCCACCATGTGGCTCAGCAATCACTTGCTGGCCGAAACCGATCTGGGCGCAGTCCAAACTGACCTGCTAAAGGCCCTGCGTGCATGCCCCGCGCAGATTGTGATCGTGTCGAACGAAGTCGGGCACGGTATTGTTCCGGATAACACGCTTGCCCGCCGCTTTCGCGAAGCGCAGGGCCGGCTGAACATCGCACTTGCGGCGCAGGCTGATCTGGTGGTGCAAGTGACCGCCGGGTTGCCGTTGGTCCTGAAAGGGCAGCTACCGTGACACGACTGCATCTTGTTCGCCACGGGCCCACGCATGCAAAGACGATGGTTGGCTGGTCCGATCTGCCTGCTGATCTAAGCGATACAGCGGCGCTGAAGCGCCTGCACGACCATTTGCCATTCGATGCACTTGTGATTTCGTCCGACCTGTCGCGCGCAATTGACACTGCTTCGGCCATTCAGGGCCAGCGTCACCGTCTGCCACATCACCCGGACCTGCGGGAAATCCATTTCGGTCAGTGGGAGCTTCGCGGGTTTGCCGATATTGAAGCCGAAGACCCCGAGCTGGCTTTTGCCTATTGGGACAACCCCGGTGATGTCCGCCCACCGCAAGGTGAAAGCTGGAATGAGGTCCGCGACCGGGTCGATTCCGCGATCGACGCGCTTATGTCCGCGCATACGGGCCGCGATCTGGTGATCGTCGCGCATTTCGGCGTGATCCTGACACAAGTACAACGCGCCCTTGGTCTGGACGGGCAGCAGACCTTTGCGCATCGGATCGACAACCTTTCGGTGACGGATATCGCTGTCAACGGCGGGGCGTGGACTGTCGGGTCGATCAATCACCTTCCGTGAACAGGTCCAACACAAATCACTGATTTACCGGTCCGCAAAGCTGAGGCATCGTCCGCGCATGACTTATGACCTTTATATCGGCGATCGCCTCTTCTCCAGCTGGTCAATGCGCGGCTGGTTGATGCTTGAGAAATTCAACCTGCCCTATCGCAGCCACATGATAGGCCTCTATTCCGGCACTATGGCGCAAGACATGGAACCGCTGGCCCCTGCCCGCCTTGTTCCCGCCTTGCGCCTGCCGGATGGAACGGTTGTGGGGGAAAGCCTGGCGATGGCCGAAACCCTGGCCGAACGCCACCCCGATGCCGGGTTGTGGCCTTCGGATGCCGCTGCCCGGGCAACCGCCCGCTGGCTATGCGCCGAAATGGTAGCCGGATTCAGCGCCCTGCGCGGAGAATGCGCCATGCAGCTGCGCAACGTGTGGCAAGGCTTCGCGCCATCTGGGGCGACTTTGTCAGACCTTGAGCGGGTTGAAACACTCTGGGCACATGCGCGGAGCGTGTCAGGGGCAGACCAAGGCCCGTTATTTGGTGCCTATTCACTGGCAGACGTCTTCTACACACCCGTTGCTGCGCGGATTATAGGATATGGGCTGCCGGTGTCAGAGGCGAACCGGGCTTATTGCATGGAACTGCTCTCTGATCCCATCGTCAGACAGTGGCGCGCCATGGGATTGACCGTAGAGTATGACACCTTCCCATACGCGCAGGACTTGCCGTCCGGCCCTTGGCCAGTCGGGGGTGTTTCTGCTGCGAAGCCGGTTTCAGGTGGTCCGTCAATCAACGCCGCCTGCCCGTATTCCGGCAAGCCTGTCACCGATTTCCTGGAGCTTGACGGGCAATGCTGGGGGTTCTGCAACCCATTCTGCCGGAACAAAACTGTGGCCGACCCCGGAGCATGGCCCAAATTCGCGGCCATGCGCGCAGCCGTTAACGACTCTTAAACCAGAACCGTGGCAGCAACGTCCTGTTAACCAAAACAGGACTGCCATGGTCGCCCGCGCCCACACCGTTGCTTTTCAAGGGGTCGATGCCCGCCCGGTCGAGGTGCAATGCGCGGTGTCACCCGGACTGCCAGCCTTTTCCATCGTGGGCCTGCCCGACAAAGCCGTGTCCGAGGCGCGTGACCGCGTCCGCAGCGCGCTGAACGCGATGGCCATCGCGCTGCCGTCCAAGCGGATCACCATCAATCTGTCCCCCGCCGACCTTCCTAAAGAAGGCAGCCATTTCGACCTGCCCATCGCGGTCGCGCTTTTGTCCGCGCTCGACATCATCCCTGCCGATGCCGGGGAAAGCACCGTTGCATTGGGGGAGTTGTCACTCGACGGTTCTCTGGTGCCCGTTGTTGGTGCTTTGCCCGCCGCGATGACGGCAGCTTCAGAAGACCGCGCCTTGCTTTGTCCGCGCGCCTCCAGCGCCGAGGCGGCCTGGGTAGATGCCACTCAAGTGATCGGCGCCGGATCACTTGGAGAGGTCGTGCGTCATTTCTCGGGCCAATCCCCTTTGCCAGCGGCGCAAGCTGGCGAAGTGAACCTGACACCGTCCAACCGCGACCTGCGCGATGTGAAAGGGCAGGAGCGCGCCAAACGCGCCCTGGAAATCGCCGCCGCCGGACGTCACCACTTGATCATGATCGGCACGCCGGGATCGGGCAAATCCATGCTGGCGGCGCGGCTTCCCGGAATTTTACCGCCGCTTACTGCCGTGGAAGCCCTGGAGACGTCGATGATCCAATCGCTATGTGGGTTACTGGATGAAGGCGGAATAAACCGCACTCGCCCGTTCCGCGAACCGCACCACACGGCCTCGATGGCGGCCATAGTTGGTGGCGGGAAAGGGGCCAAACCGGGCGAAATCTCATTGGCCCATAATGGTGTGCTGTTCATGGATGAATTCCCCGAATTTCCACGCACCGTTCTGGAAACCCTGCGGCAACCCATTGAAACCGGCGAAGTCATGGTGGCGCGCGCGAACGCCCATGTGAAATACCCCTGTCGTTTCATGCTGGTCGCCGCCGCCAACCCTTGCAAATGTGGCTATCTGACCGATCCGTCCCGTGCCTGTTCGCGGGCACCGGGATGTGGCGAAGATTACCTGACCCGAATCTCGGGCCCGTTGATGGACAGGTTCGACCTGCGGATCGAAGTTCCGCCCGTGGGCTTTACCGACCTTGATCTGCCCCCTTCGGGCGACAGTTCGGCGACGGTTGCAGCACGTGTCGAAAGGGCGCGTGCCATTCAGGCAGACCGGTTTTGTGACACGCCGGAGTTACGACAAAACGCTGATGCAGAAGGCAAAATACTGGAAGAGATCGCCACGCCCGATGCCGAAGGAAAAGAGCTGCTGTTGAAAGCCGCAGATCGTTTCGGCCTGTCAGCCCGGGCCTTCCATAGAATCCTGAGGGTGGCGCGCACCATCGCCGATCTGGACGGCGCGACCGATATCCGCCGCCAACACGTGGCCGAGGCACTTAGTTTTCGGATCTCTGCCCGGGTTATGGCCTAAAGCTTGGCCTCGATGGCCTGCCAGATCTTTTCAGCAATATTTACGCCGTCAAACCGTTCCAACTCCTGAATGCCGGTCGGTGAAGTCACGTTAATCTCGGTCAGATAGTCGCCAATAACGTCAATTCCGACAAAGACCTGACCCTTTTCCTTCAGCAAAGGCCCAATCGCCGCACAGATCTCAAGATCGCGTTCGGACAAGCCGATCTTTTCCGGACGTCCGCCAACATGCATGTTCGACCGCGTTTCGCCTTTGGCGGGTACCCGGTTGATTGCGCCGACCGCTTCGCCATCCACCAGAATCACCCGTTTGTCGCCATTGCTGACATCCGGCAGGAATTTCTGCACGATCAAAGGTTCGCGCGAGAATCCGGTGAACAGCTCATGCAAGGAAGTCAGGTTGCGGTCATTGGCGTCAAGCCGGAACACACCCGCGCCGCCATTCCCGTAAAGCGGCTTGAGGATGATATCGCCGTGCTTTTCCTTGAACGCCTTGATCGTCTGCAAATCACGCGCAATCGTTGTTGGCGGGGTCAGGTCGGGGAAATCCAGCACCAACAGCTTTTCCGGGTAGTTGCGCACCCAGAACGGATCGTTGACGACCAGCGTCTGACCCTTGAGACGATCCAGCAAATGCGTGGACGTGATGTAGTGCATATCAAAAGGCGGATCCTGGCGCAGCCAGACGACATCGAAATCGGCAAGATCCACCTCACGTTCGGGACCCAGAACCGCAGGATCTCCGGCAACCCTTTGCACAGTCATGTCGTGACCTCGCGCGGTGATACGACCCTGCTGATAGGCCAAATGATCCGGACCATAGAAAAACAAAGAATGCCCGCGCGCCTGTGCCTCTTCTGCCAGACGGAATGAACTGTCGGCGTTGATATCCACGGCCCCGATCGGGTCCATTTGAAAGGCGATTTTCATGGCATGTCCCTCAGTTTCCCGCCAGATACATGGACCAGCACGCCTGTGGGTTCAATGGGGCTTAGCCAAAACCAAAGGCGTTTTCGATGATTTGAACCGCGCCAGAACCATCCACAAGCGCCGCGTCAAAGCGCACGTTTGTCAGCTGCCCGTCCGGCTCGTTTTCCAAGAACTGCGCGGCGGAGGCATAAATTCGTTCGATCTGCTTGCGGCTGATCCGGGCAGCGGCTTTTTCAAAGCTGGTGCTTTTCTTAACTTCGATAAACACAAGCCCGTCGCCGTCGCGCGCAATCAGGTCGATCTCTCCGCCAGCGCCCCGCCAGCGACGATGCGCTATGGCAAAGCCCCGACGTTCGTAATCTGCAGCGACCTGTGACTCTGCGGCCTGTCCGGCGTGGTAAGAGATCGAACCCTGTCGTTCGCGCCGCCCCATGTTATCCCTTGCCCAATTTCAGAGCTTTCTGGTAAATCGGTCGGCGCGGCAGGTCGTACATTTCCGAGACAAGATCCGCTGCATCCCGAACCGAGTGATTTTCCAAAGCTCGTTTCAAAGCTTCTTCTAGATCGGATTCGTTAACACTTTGCGAATGACTGCGGTCCACCAGCAGGACGATCTCGCCTTTGACCGTCTTGCCCCGATACTCCTCTGCCAGTTCGGACAGGCTGCTGCGACGGACCTCCTCAAACTTTTTTGTCAGCTCTCGACAAAGCGCAGCCTGCCGTTCAGGCCCCAAGCATTCAGCCAGGTCCGACAGACAGGCGGCAACGCGTTTCGGAGATTCGTAGAACACCAATGTGCCGGGGATGTCCTTCAACGCCTCGATACGGGTGCGGCGTGCTTTGGATGCGTTGGGAAGGAAGCCTGCAAAAAAGAAGGCGTCCGTGGGAAGCCCCGCCAACGTCAGGGCCGTTACAACGGCAGACGCGCCCGGGGCGCAGGTCACGGTATACCCGGCTTCGGCGGCCTGCTTGCCCAAATCATAGCCCGGATCGGCAATTAGCGGCATTCCTGCTTCGGACGCGTAGGCCACCGATTGCCCTTGCGCCAGCGCCTCCATGATCTTGCCGCGTGCGCCTGCGCCGCTGTGGTCGTGATAGGCTTGGATTCGTCGGCCTTCCAGCGGGATGCCATGTATTTCCATCAAGCGACGTAAACTGCGGGTGTCTTCTGCCGCAATCACATCGGCTGAGGCCAAAACATCCAAGGCCCTGAGCGTAATGTCGCGTGCTGTTCCAATCGGAGTGGCAACAAAATACAGGCCCGCAGCCAACTTGATCTTTTGGAAATTCAAAGCTGGACCCTCACAGCGTGACGTTTATTATCGCGGCTCAACAGAACAGAAGCATTCGCAGCCGCCGGATCAGGGAGTTTTCATTTAGATGTTTACCGTTTGCAAGCCCGTAAGCAAGCTGGCGAAAGTCGCCGCTGCCCTGACGACCGCAGCGTTTCTTGCTGCCTGTGAACCAGGTGGTCTTGGCGGAGGTCCCTCGATCAATACCGCAAAGCCGGTTCCTGTCGCCTTGCTGGTTCCCAGAGGATCTGCGCAATCTGGTGATGCAGCGCTGGCGCAAAGCCTTGAGAATGCTGCGCGGCTTGCAATGTCGGATTTGCCAAATGTCCAGATCGACTTACGCGTTTATGACACGGCCGGAAACCCGAACACGGCGACAGCCGTTGCACAACAGGCTGTTGCGGACGGGGCAAAAATCATCATTGGTCCAGTATATGCCCAAGCAGCGAATGCTGCGGGATTGGCGGTGCTGAGCAAGAACGTCAACGTTCTTTCGTTTTCAAACAACGCCAGCATTGCAGGCGGCAACGTCTTTGTATTGGGCCCGACCTTTGACAACACGGCCAACCGGCTGGTGAATTATGCGGGCAGTCAGGGCAAGGTCAACACCGTGGTCGTGCACAGCAACGACGCCGCAGGACAGTTGGGCCGGTCCGCAATCGCCAATGCCATAGCGAACAGTCGGGTCAACAATGCAGGGACCGTCGCATACGACCGGTCGCAACAGGGTGTCATTAATGCGGTTCCCACGATCAAGGCCACTGTCGATTCGACGGGCGCGGATTCGATCTTTCTGACGGCGACCACGGCGGGGGCATTGCCGCTGTTCTCGCAATTGCTGCCAGAGGCCGGTGTTTCTCCGGCAACCACGCAATTCATTGGCCTGACACGTTGGGATATCCCTCCGCAAACTCTGGAGCTTCCGGGGGTTCAGGGGGGGTGGTTTGCGTTGCCTGACCCGTCCAAGGCACAAGCCTACCGTCAGCGTTACAACGCAACCTACGGCGAAGCACCGCACCCGATCAGCGGCTTGGCCTATGACGGCATCGCCGCAATTGGTGCCTTGGTCAGCCAGGGCAAATCAGACGCCCTGACCGCTTCGGCCCTGACGCAGAACGCCGGTTTCCAGGGTGTTGGCGGCATCTTCCGCCTACGCCCGGACGGCACCAACGAACGCGGTCTGGCCGTTGCCACGATCCAGAACAAACAGGTGGTTGTGATTGACCCTGCCCCACAAAGCTTCTCTGGTGCCGGTTTCTGATCTGACGGGCGCGATCAACGTGCCCGAAAGCGTGTTGATCTGCCCCGCTGGGGACATCTTCGACAGCACTGCAGTCAATGATGCGCTGGCTCAGGCCTTTGAGGTCTGCCCGGACAACACCAAAATGCGGTCCGAGACGGTGCGCATTCTGCGCGAGGCTCAAAAGTCTGGCCGCGCGGCCATTGCAGAGGCATTTGGCGAACGTCCTTTCGACGCGCGTGCACTCACGCGCTCATATACATACCTGACGGATCAACTGGTTGGGACGGCGATGCTGGTCTCAAGCACACGCCTGCATCCGCTTGCAACGCCCACCCAAGGAGAAAAGATCGCCGTTCTGGCTGTTGGCGGTTACGGACGCGGGGAAATGGCACCGTTTTCAGATGTCGACCTGCTGTTCCTCACCCCCTACAAGATCACCGCCTGGGCCGAGAGCGTCATCGAGTCGATGCTTTATATCCTGTGGGATTTGCGGCTTAAGGTCGGGCATTCGTCACGCACGATCAAAGATTGTCTGCGGTTGGGTGCCGAGGATTTTACGATCCGCACAGCGATGTTGGAGCAACGCTATCTGGCCGGTGACAAGGCACTGGCGGACGGGTTGGACCGAAGGCTGAAAGACGAACTGTTCAAGGGAACCGAACGCGAGTTCATCGAAGCCAAGTTGCACGAACGTGACGAACGCCACCATAAACAAGGCGAGCGTTACATGGTCGAACCCAACGTGAAGGAAGGCAAAGGCGGCCTGCGCGACCTGCAATCCCTCTACTGGATCGCGAAATATATCTATGGCGTTCAGGACGTGGCCGAACTGGTGCCTTTGGGCTTGTTCACCCCCGAAGAGTTCAAGACCTTCGTTCAGGCCGAAGAGTTCCTTTGGGCTGTACGCTCGCACCTGCATCTAGTCACCGGTCGCGCGACCGAGCAGCTTACCTTTGACATGCAGGTCGAGGTCGCCGCACGCATGGGGTACGAGGACCGCGCCGGGCGTCGCGCGGTCGAAGTGTTCATGCAGCGGTATTTCCGCGAAGCCACCCGCGTAGGTGAGTTGACGCGCATCTTCCTGACCAAACTCGAAGCGCTGCACATGAAAGGTGCGCCCCTGCTGGAACGCATTTTCCGCAGGCGTCGACGGGTCAAGGCAGGGTACAAGGTGGTTCACGGTCGTCTGGATCTGGTGGAACCTGAGAAATTTCTCTCCGACAAAGTGAACCTGCTGCGCCTGTTCGAAGAAGGTTTGCGGACAGGCATGCTGATCCATCCTGATGCCATGCGGCTGGTGAGCGCGAACCTGCATCTGATCGATGACGAAATGCGCGGCGACAAGGAAGCTCAGCGCATTTTCCTGGATCTGATGTTGAAACACGGCAACCCGGAACGCGCATTGCGACGGATGAACGAGCTGGGCGTGCTGTCCGCTTTCCTGCCCGAGTTCGAGCACATCGTGGCAATGATGCAGTTCAATATGTATCACAGCTATACGGTGGACGAGCATACGATCCAATGCATCGTCAATCTTGCCCAGATCGAACGCGGAGAGCTGGTCGAATCCCTGCCTCTGGCGTCATCGATTCTGAAAGGCGGGGTGAACCGAAAGGTGCTGTATGTCGCGCTTCTTCTTCATGACATTGCGAAAGGCCGCCCCGAAGATCACTCGATTCTGGGGGCGCAGATCGCGCGCAAGGTGGCGCCTCGGCTCGGCCTGAACAAATCGGACTCCGAAACCGTCGAATGGCTGGTGCGCTATCACTTGCTAATGTCCGATATGGCCCAAAAACGCGATATCTCCGACCCTCGGACGGTGCGCGATTTTGCCAAGGCTGTTCAGACAACCAAACGGCTTGATCTGCTGACGGTACTGACGGTTTGTGACATTCGCGGTGTTGGCCCTACCACCTGGAACAACTGGAAGGCCACCTTGCTGCGCGCCCTGCATGCTGAAACAAAGCGTGCACTGGAAACCGGTATGGAAGACCTGAACCGGGCAAACCGGGGGGCCGAAGCCAAAACAGCGCTGCGCCGTGCTTTGGACAACTGGTCCAAAGCTGACCTCAAGGTCGAGACCGGGCGCCACTACGCCCCTTATTGGCAGGGCCTGAACCTTGCGACGCATATCGAGTTTGCCGAGATGCTGCACGCGCTGGAACAAAGCGGCGATCCCGGCGCGATGGAAATTCGCCTGCAACCTGATGAAGACCGGGATGCGACGCGGGCCTGTTTTGCGATGGGCGATCACCCCGGTATTTTTGCCCGCATCGCCGGGGCACTGGCCCTAGTCGGCGCGAATGTCGTCGATGCCCGAAGCTATACCACCAAAGACGGTTACGTGACGGACGCATTCTGGATTCAGGATGCCGAAGGGCACCCGTTCGAGGCATCACGCCTTCCACGCCTGACGCAGATGATTCACAAGACCCTACGCGGTGAAGTCGTCGCGAAGGAAGCGCTGAAGTCGCGTGACAAAATCAAGAAACGCGAACGCGCTTTCAACGTACCAACGCACATCACATTCGATAACGAGGGCTCTGAAATCTACACGATCATCGAGGTGGACACACGGGACCGCCCAGGCCTGCTGTTTGATCTGACCCGGACCCTGGCCGCGGCGAACGTGTATATCGCCAATGCCGTGATCGCGACCTATGGCGAACAGGTGGTCGATACGTTCTACGTCAAGGACATGTTTGGCTTGAAATATTACTCGGAAAGCAAGCAGCGCGGGCTTGAGGCCAAGTTGCGCACGGCAATCACCGAAGGCGCCGAGCGTGCGGCCTCATGAAGCAAATACGCTTGTTCTCGGGCCTGTTCACGGTCGGCTTCTGGACGCTCGCCAGCCGAATTTTAGGGTTTCTACGGGAAATACTGCTGACGGCCTATATCGGACCGGGCCCAGTGATGGATGCCTTTGTTGCAGCCTTTCGCCTGCCCAACATGTTCCGCCGCTTTTTCGCCGAGGGGGCATTTAACGCGGCCTTTGTGCCGATGTTTTCCAAACGGCTGGAAGCAGACGAAAACCCTCAGGGTTTTGCGCAGGACGCGTTCAATCTTTTGGCCGTGGCTGTTCTTGCGCTGGTCGGGCTGGCCATGGTTTTCATGCCCGGTCTGGTGTGGCTGACCGCCGAAGGGTTTTATGGCGATGAACGGTTCGATCTGGCGGTGGACTATGGATATGTTGTATTTCCATATATCCTGTTCATGTCTCTGGCTGCCTTGTTTTCAGGTGTTCTGAATGCAACCGGGCGGTTCGCAGCGGCGGCAGCCGCACCTGTTCTGCTGAACATTTTCGCCTGCACCGCCCTGATCGCAGGTGCCATGTCCGGCGGCGAGGTGATCCGGTGGTTGATCTCAGTCATTCCGGTCGCCGGTGTCGCACAACTGGCGTTGGTCTGGGTTGCAACCGAACGCGCCAACATCCGCATTCGCCCCTGCATGCCGCGCCTGACGCCCGAAATGCGACGGATGGTACGTATCGCGGTCCCGGCCGCGCTGGCGATGGGGGTCACACAGGTCAATCTGGTTGTCGGGCAATTGGTTGCATCGAAAACCGAAAATGCCGTCAGCTGGCTTTTTGCCGCAGACAGGCTCTACCAGTTGCCTTTGGGTGTTGTAGGCATTGCTGTCGGCATAGTCTTGTTGCCGGACCTGTCCCGCCGTTTGCGTGCGGAGGACAAAGAGGGCGCACGCAATGCCTTTTCCCGGGCCGGTGAGTTCACACTGCTGCTAACGCTGCCTTCGACTGTGGCCTTCGTGGTTATGCCAACCTCCCTCGTGTCGGTGCTGTTCGAACGCGGCCAGTTCGGCCCCGAGGACACGGCCGCCACGGCCCTTGCGGTTGCCATCTACGGGGTCGGGCTTCCGGCCTTCATGTTGCAAAAATTGCTGCAACCACTGTTTTTTGCGCGCGAGGATACACGTTCCCCGTTTCACTACGCGATTGTTGCGATGATCGTGAACGCAGCTCTGGCGTTTGGTCTGTTTCCACTGGTGGGCTGGATCGCGCCGGCAATTGCCGCATCGACTGCCGGGTGGGCGATGGTCGTTCTGCTGGCACTTGGCGCACGACGAATGGGTGAAGAGGCGCGCTTCGATGTCCGGTTCAGAAAGCGCGCAGGCCGGATTGTGGCTGCTTCGCTTGGGATGGGCGCGATCTTATACGCAGCGCTTTACCTGTTCGGGTGGGCTTTGGATGTTCCCGGCTGGCGCTATCTGGCACTGCTGGTCCTGATCATGGTCGCTGGCGTCTCATATTTCCTTCTGGGCCATATCTTCGGCGCCTTCAAGCTGTCGGAGTTCAAGCAAGCCCTGCGCCGGTCGTGATCAATCCCGGCGAATGCGTCCGACGATCCGTGACCACGCGCCCGGTGCAACAAGAAAAGACAAGCCAAAACCGGTGGCAAACCCACCCAGATCAGCAACCCATTCCCAGTTGCCACCAAAGATCAGGCCGAAAAGAAATTGTATGCCCATAAGGACGGCAATCAATTGAAATGCCCGTGCTTGGTTTGCACCTACAAGTGACAGTTTGCGCCACAACAACCACGTAAATGCGCCAATCAGACCATACACCGGCGGGAACCCTCCAATCAGCGGATAGCGTGGGTCCAGTAACGCAGCGTAGACTAATGCGCCGCCAATGCCCGACACGACAAAAATCAGCAGCATCGGGAAACCGCCGAACACTTCGCCAACCATTTTGCCCATCGCCAGCACGAAAACACAGACGAAAATCGCCTGCGTGAAATTGGCGGATACAAAGGGATAGGTAACAAAGCGGATGACATGTTCGAATGGCCAGCGCCCGTTCAGAACCATCCAGTCGAAAATATCCGCCGAGAACGCGTAATTCTGGATCGCATCCAGCCGCCAGCCCACCGCCGCTGGCCCTCCGACCAGCCCGCGTGATCCCAGCGTGAAGGCAATTTCTATCCCGATGATGAACAGAACCAACGCCACCACAGCAGGTGGCAGAGGGTTCACAGGCGGTGTGTAATGCTCACTGCTCATTGGGCTGGCCTTTCGCGGCTGTTGACGTCCCTTTGCCTCATGGGTAAGCGACGGGGGCTGATTTTTCCAGACAGGAGTTCCCTTTGATGACTGAGTCCCAATTCACGCCACGCGTGTTTTCCGGTGCGCAGCCTTCGGGCAATTTGCATCTCGGCAACTATCTCGGGGCGCTTCGGAACTGGGTGAGAATGCAGAGCGAGGAATTTGAGACTATCTATTGCATGGTCGATCTGCACGCGATCACCGTCTGGCAAGACCCAACCGAGTTGCAGCATGCAACGCGGGAGCTTTGTGCCGGTTACATCGCTTCCGGTCTAAACCCGGAAAAATCAATCTTGTTCAACCAAAGTCAGGTGCCGGAACACGCGCAACTGGCCTGGATATTCAACTGTGTCGCGCGCATGGGTTGGATGCAGCGCATGACCCAGTGGAAGGACAAGGCGGGCAAAAACCAGCAGAACGCTTCGCTTGGCCTGTTTGCCTACCCTGCTCTGATGGCAGCCGATATTCTGATCTATCACGCAACCCATGTGCCAGTTGGAGAAGACCAGAAACAGCATCTGGAGTTGACCCGCGACATCGCCATAAAATTCAACAACGATTTTGGCGTCGATTTCTTTCCCATCACCGAGCCGGTGATCGAAGGGTCAGCCACAAGGGTCATGAGCTTGCGGGATGGGTCCAAGAAGATGTCAAAGTCCGACCCCTCGGACATGAGCCGGATCAACCTGACCGATGATGCCGATGCGATCGCCAAGAAAATCCGCAAGGCCAAGACCGACCCTGACGCTTTGCCGTCGGATGTCGAAGGTCTGGAGGGCCGCCCGGAAGCGCGCAATCTGGTCAATATTTACGCAGCACTCAGCGACCAGAGCATCGACCAGGTTCTGGCCGAAATTGGGGGCAAGCAGTTCGGTGATTTCAAACCGATGTTGGCTGATCTGGCAGTCGCCAAGCTGGCCCCAATCTCGACTGAGATGTCGCGTCTTATGGGGGAACAGGCCGAGATTGACCGGATTCTGGCTCACGGAGCCGAGCGCGCGCGTCAGATCGCCGCTCCGATCCTGCAAAAGACCTATGAAATCGTCGGTATGGTCGGATCAGCATCACGCTGAATGCACTGGACCTTCGCCTGACGCCCTCCTAGGGTCTGCCTGAACCACAGGAGGGCGTCATGGCAACCGGCAAAAACATCCGGACCTATTTTCAGGGCCAATGGCATGACGGGGATACTCCCATCATGCGCGCAGCGGATCACGGAGCGTGGCTAGGGTCTTCGGTCTTTGACGGCGCCCGTTATTTCGACGGGTTGGCCCCTGATCTGCACGCCCATTGCGCCCGGGTGAACCGGTCCGCCGAAGCCCTGATGCTGACACCTACCATGACAACCGAGCAGATGGTCGAATTGGTGCATGAAGGGTTGCAAGCCTACAGCCCTGACACGGCTGTCTATATCCGCCCGATGTATTGGGGCATTGACGGCGATAGCACGGCAATCGTTCCGCAGGAAAACAGCACAGGGTTTGCCATCTGTCTGGAAGAAATCCCGATGGCACCGGAAACGGCTTCAGCCACGCTGTCGACCACGCGGTTCCGTCGCCCGGTACTGGAATCAGCAGTGGTCAACGCCAAGGCCGGGTGCCTTTACCCCAACAATGCGCGCATGTTGCAAGAGGCGCGCTCCAAAGGGTTCTCGAACGCACTGGTCGCTGACGCGATGGGCAATGTGGCCGAAACGGCAACGGCCAACATCTTCATGGTCAAGGATGGCGAGGTCTTTACCCCGATCCCCAACGGCACATTTTTGGCAGGGATCACGCGGGCGCGACATATCAAGAATCTGCGCGAGGATGGTGTCACAGTTCATGAAACGGTCTTGGGTTTCGAGGATTTTCACCAGGCGGACGAGGTTTTCATGTCCGGCAATATGAGCAAGATCACACCGGTGACTGCGCTGGAGGACACACAGTTTCAGGTTGGTCCCATTGCCCGCCGTGCCCGCACACTTTACTGGGACTGGGCTGCAAGCGAACGCTAGTACATCGACATGAACGTGTCCGAGTTGCCAGCACGCAAACGCTCGGGCATGATCCCTTAAAATTGAAGAGGACACCCATGCGTAAGTTCTTAGTTGTTCTGGATGACAGCCGTGAATGCCTGAACGCAATGCGGTTCGCCGCGATGCGTGCCGCGCATACAGGTGGTGGCGTGACGATCTTGTCGGTTATTCCGCCGGACGAGTTCAATCACTGGATCGGTGTTGCCGAAACCATGCGCGAAGAAGCCCGGGAACGTATCCATGCCCATTTCGAAGTCTTCGCCAAATGGATGCGCGACAAACAGAATGTAGAACCTGAACTGGCCATTCGCGAAGGTGATCCGGTGCCGCAGATCATCGAACACGTTCAGTCTGACCCTGAGATCGGCGTTCTTGTTCTTGGGGCGGGGACTGACAAGAAAGGCCCCGGCCCGCTGGTGACTCAGCTCACAAAAAACTCTGGCAGCCTACCGATCCCGATCACGATTGTTCCCGGTGACCTGAGCAAGGAAAAGTTGGAAGAAATCACCTGAGGATCGAACATGGCGAAGACGTTGCAGTTCTGGTTCGACTTCGCCTCGACCTATTCCTATCTCAGCGCGATGCGGATCGAACAGGCCGCGCAGGACAAAGGTGTCTCGGTTGACTGGCAGCCTTTTCTGTTGGGTCCGATTTTCGCGGATCAGGGATGGCGCACGTCGCCGTTCAACCTGTATCCGGCCAAAGGGCGCTATATGTGGCGCGACATGGAACGTCTTTGCGGCACAAGACGGCTGCCGTTGGTTCGGCCTGACCCATTCCCGCAAAACTCGCTCACGGCAGCGCGCCTGGCTCTGGCCCTTGCGCATCGCGAAGAACGGGCTTCCTTCGCAAAGGCTGTCTTCAGCGCTGAATTCGGGGACGGGAGGAACATCTCTGACGAAGGCGTGCTTGAGGATTGCCTGAAGATGGCAGGTCTGCCTGCGGCAGTGATGAATCGTGCAAAAGATCCGAGCATCAAGGCTGCGCTGTTCGAGCAATCCGCGCGCGCAAAAGCACTTGGCCTGTTCGGCGCACCCAGTTTTGTTGCAGGGACAGAGTTGTTTTGGGGAGATGACCGGCTGGATGACGCGATTCGTTACGCGGTCACGATTTAGAATCGTTCCAAATATTGACTTCTCCGACCCCTGAGCGCATATCAGAAACACCTCAGACGGAGCTGCCTCATGTTCATCCAGACCGAATCCACCCCAAACCCGGCCACGTTGAAATTTCTGCCCGGCCAAACGGTGCTTGAGGCTGGAACCGCGGATTTCCCGACAGCCGAGGCTGGTGATAAGTCCCCACTGGCCAAACGAATCTTTGCCGTAAACGGCGTGACCGGTGTGTTCTTTGGAAACGACTTTGTCACGGTGACCAAATCCGACGATGTTCAGTGGGATCACATCAAACCTGCAATTCTTGGCGCAGTGATGGAGCATTATCAATCCGGTCAACCCGTCATGGGTGCCGACGCGGCAGCGGCCTCGGGTCATGCCGAACATACCGGAGAAGATGCAGAAATCGTCAACCAGATCAAAGACCTGCTGGACAGCCGCGTGCGCCCGGCCGTAGCACAGGATGGTGGCGACATCACCTTTCATGGTTTTGATCGCGGCATCGTCTACCTGCACATGCAAGGTGCCTGCGCGGGGTGCCCGTCATCAACCCTGACACTGAAGATGGGTATCGAAAACCTGCTGCGCCATTACATCCCCGAAGTGACTGAGGTTCGCCCAGTTGCCGTCTGACCCGACGATCCTGGCATTTGATACATCGGCCGCGCATTGCGCGGCCGCTTTGTTGCGTGGCAGTGTGATCGCAGTATCCCGTGTCGAAGGCATGTCGCGGGGTCAAGCCGAACGATTGATGCCCTTGCTGCAAGAAGTGCTGACCGAGGCCGGTTGCGTATGGGCCGATCTGGACGCTATCGGTGTTGGGATTGGGCCCGGTAATTTCACGGGTATACGCATCTCGGTCTCTGCCGCCCGGGGCCTTGCCTTGGGCCTTGGCGTCCCGGCGGTGGGCGTTTCTGGATTCGATGCTCTGATTGAACTGGCAGAAGAGGGACAGCTACCAGCCATCCCTGCGCCGCGCGAACAGGTGTATGTACAACTTCCCGGAACCGGCCCTTGCCTTTTGCCCAGGGACGAGGCCGAACAGCATGGGCCTTTGTATGTCTGCTCCGACCCCGCATTGCAGGTACAAGCCGTTGCCAGACATGCCGCAAGACGATGGCGCAAGGTCAGTGCACCTCCGGCCCCGCTATATGTCAGACCTGCGGACGCAGCCCCGTCCCGAGATGTGCCGCCTGTGTTACTGGACCAATGACGCCTTACGAGATGGCAGCGACACATGCAGCGGCATTCACCCAGTCACGCCCCTGGACTGCCGATGAATTCGCCAGCCTTTTGGAGAACCGGTTCACTGACTGCGTTGGGGATGCCCGTTGCTTTGCCCTTTTTCAGGTGATCGCGGGTGAGGCAGAGTTGCTGACGATTGCGACTCACCCCGCGTTTCAAAGACAAGGTCTGGGGTTTCAGACCATGCGCAACTGGCACGACCGGGCAGTCACTTTGCAGGCAAACCGCGCTTTTCTGGACGTGGCCGCCGACAATGTTGCAGCAATCGCGCTGTATAGGCAATGCGGGTATCGCCAGTGCGGTCGGCGCAAGGGGTATTATTCCAGAAAAACAGGCCCAAATATCGATGCTCTTGTGATGGAACGCCCACTGCCCTAACGGCAACCAAAGATTTTTAGACCATTTGGTCAGAAATCAATTGACCATGACGGTTGCAAACGTCCTTAATTCCCGCCATCACAACACTTATGCTCGCTAAAAGTGGGTAAACGGGGCTAATCTGACTTCGTGCCAACAAAAAAAATGGGAGACTTAAATGACCCTGATGAAATCCTTGATGGGTGCTGCCGCTGCTGTCGCTCTGACCGCAGGTGCAGCTTTCGCTGAACCGGCGCTGATCTTTGACCTGGGCGGCAAGTTCGACAAATCTTTCAACGAAGCCGCATATAATGGCGCGCAGCGTTGGGCCGATGAGACCGGCGGCGAATACCGCGAGATCGAGATCCAGTCGGAAGCACAGCGCGAACAGGCTCTGCGCCGTTTCGCAGAATCAGGTGCCAACCCGATCATCACCATGGGCTTTGGTATGGCTGATCCATTGTCGGCCGTTGCAGGCGACTATCCTGAAACCAAATTCGTGGCTGTCGACGTGAACTGGCTGGACATCCCCAACATCCGCCAGATCGGCTTTGCCGAGCATGAAGGATCGTACCTGGTTGGCATGATGGCAGCGATGGCATCGAAATCGGGCACCGTTGGCTTTATCGGCGGTATGGACATTCCGCTGATCCGCCACTTTGGCTGCGGATACGCACAAGGCGCCAAAGCCGTGAACCCGGACATCAATGTTGTCGCCAACATGACCGGCACCACCCCTGCCGCGTGGAACGATCCTGTAAAAGGTTCGGAACTTACAAAAGCTCAGATCAGCCAGGGTGCTGACGTGATCTATGCCGCGGCTGGTGGTACAGGTGTAGGCGTTCTGCAAACGGCAGCTGACGAAGGCATCCTGTCGATCGGCGTGGACAGCAACCAGAACCACCTGCATCCGGGCAAGGTCCTGACGTCGATGCTGAAGCGTGTGGACGTCGCGGTGTATGACGCGATGAAAGCAGGTGACGCCGTAGAAACTGGCGTGTTCACAATGGGTCTGGCCGAGGAAGGTGTTGGCGTCGCCATGGACGATAACAACAAAGAGCTTGTTTCGGCCCAAATGAACGATGCGGTGGAAGAAGCCCGCAAAGCCATCATCAACGGCGATATCACCGTTGTCAGCTATTACGAGAACGACAGCTGCCCCGCACTGCAGTTCTGATACCGCGCGGGGCGGAAGGAACCCTTCCGCCCTGCCATCCACTCTGCCATCCGTGCCACCTGCCGGATGGGCTTTTCGGCAGTTGAGGGTAAGACATGACCGTCCCCGCCATTGAGCTCAAAGGGATTTCCAAATCCTTTGGGCCGGTTCAGGCCAACAAAGACATCTCAATCAGCGTCGCCCCCGGTACGATCCATGGGATCATCGGTGAAAACGGTGCGGGCAAATCCACGCTGATGAGCATCCTCTACGGCTTTTACAAAGCCGACAAAGGTGAAATTTGGATCAACGGAACAAAGACCGAAATCCCTGACAGCCAGGCGGCTATCGCCTCGGGCATCGGGATGGTGTTTCAGCATTTCAAGCTGGTGGAGAATTTCACGGTTCTGGAAAACATCGTTCTGGGTGCTGAAGATGGCGGCCTTCTGGCTCCGTCTCTGGCCAAGGCCCGCAAAGAGCTGAAAGAACTGGAAGAAGAATACGAACTGTTCGTTGACCCCGACAAACGCATTGATGAGATCGGTGTGGGGATGCAGCAGCGTGTCGAAATTTTGAAGGCATTGTATCGCAAGGCCGAGATTCTGATTCTGGATGAACCGACTGGTGTTCTGACCCCGGCTGAGGCTGACCAGCTGTTCCGTATTCTGGATCGTCTGCGGGCCGAAGGGAAAACGATCATCGTGATCACCCACAAGCTGCGCGAAATCATGGAAAACACCGATACCGTCTCGGTCATGCGCCGTGGGCAGATGACAGCTACGGTGAAAACTTTGGACACCAGCCCTGAAGAACTGGCCGAGCTGATGGTAGGCCGCAAGGTTTTGCTGCAAGTCGACAAGGTGCCTGCGACGCCGGGCAAACCCATCCTTGAGATCGAAAAGCTGAGCGTTTTCGATTCCGCCGGTGTTGAACGGGTCAAAGGTATCGACCTGACCGTGCGTGCCGGTGAGATCGTCGGTATTGCCGGTGTGGCGGGCAATGGGCAGTCGGAACTGCTGGAGGTTCTGGGCGGGATGCGTCCGGGACAAGGCTCGATCAAGCTGAACGGCGAACCGCTGGCACTAAGCGGTGCCGGATCAGACGGTCAGGCGCGTCGTGCACAGCGCATCGCGCATGTGCCCGAAGACCGTCAGCGCGAAGGCCTGATTATGGATTTCCACGCGTGGGAGAACGTGGCCTTTGGCTATCACCGGGACCCCGCTTATCAGCGTGGCCTGTTCATGGACAATTCCGCGCTGCGCGCTGATACCGAAGCCAAGATCGAGAAATTCGATGTTCGGCCACCGGATCCTTGGCTTGCCGCCAAGAGCTTTTCGGGCGGGAACCAGCAGAAAATCGTCGTTGCCCGCGAAATCGAGCGAAACCCTGACCTGCTGCTGGTCGGCCAGCCGACACGTGGCGTTGATATTGGTGCGATCGAGTTCATTCACAAGCAGATCGTTGCCCTGCGCGACCAAGGCAAGGCGATCCTGCTGGTTTCGGTTGAGTTGGAAGAGATCTTCTCGCTGTCCGACCGGATCGCAGTGATGTTCGACGGGCATATCATGGGCGAACGCCTGCCCAATGAAACAGATGAAAAAGAACTTGGCCTGCTGATGGCCGGTGTTGCAGGAGAGGCCGCGTAGGATGGAAAAAATGCCTAAATGGGCAGATGTTGTTCTGATCCCGCTGATCAGTCTGATGCTGGCCGCTATCCTGTCGGCGCTGGTCATTCTCGCCATCGGAGAAAACCCCGTCGAGGCTGTTAAGCTGATGGTTTCGGGCGCGTTGGGGTCAACCTATGGCTGGGGCTATACGCTCTATTACGCGACGAATTTCATGTTTACCGGTCTTGCGGTCGCCGTCGCATTCCACGCCCGCTTGTTCAACATCGGTGGCGAAGGTCAGGCGATGTTGGGCGGTCTTGGGGTGGCCATGGTTTGCCTTTACGTCGACTGGCCGCATTGGAGTATTGCATTGCTTGCAGCTTGCGCTGCATCAATGCTGTTCGGCGCGTTTTGGGCCACTATCCCGGCCTATCTTCAGGCTAAGCGCGGCAGCCATATCGTGATCACCACGATCATGTTCAATTTTATTGCCGCTGCCTTTCTGAACTACATGCTGGTCAATGTCATGCGCCCGCAAGGGTCGCAGGACCCGGCAACCGCACGGTTCCCCGAATCCGTCCATCTGCCAACGTTCCAGTCAATGTTCTCAACCGCAGAGAACGTGGTGTTCCGGGGGGCTCCGGTAAACATTACGTTCTTCATCGCTTTGCTGGCCTGTGTCGTCGTCTGGGCGCTGATCTGGCGGACCCGGCTGGGCTATGAAATCCGTGCTTACGGCCACTCAGAAACCGGCGCGGTCTATGCCGGCATCTCGCCGGTTCGCATTACCATTGTTGCGATGCTGATCTCGGGTGCGCTGGCAGGTCTGATGGCCATCAACAACGTTATGGGCGAGGCGGAGCGCCTTGTCCTGAACTCGACCGAGGGTGCTGGGTTCATCGGGATTGCAGTGGCCCTTATGGGGCGATCACATCCTTTCGGCGTATTGCTGGCCGCGCTTTTGTTCGGGTTCCTGTATCAGGGCGGGGCCGAGCTGGCACTGTGGGCATCGATCCCCCGCGAACTGATCGTGGTCATTCAGGCGCTGGTGATCCTGTTCACTGGGGCACTGGACAACATGGTACGGATGCCGCTTGAGAAACTGTTCCTTGGTATGCGGAAGAGGGCAGAGTAATGGACTTCTTTGTAACCCTCATCCAGGTTCTGGATTCGACCATCCGCCTTTCCACGCCGCTTTTGCTGGCCTGTTTGGCCGGTCTGTATTCGGAACGGGCTGGCATTTTCGACATCGGGCTGGAAGGTAAGATGCTGGTAGCCGCGTTCTTTTCTGCGGCTGTCGCGGCGGTTACAGGGTCAGTCTGGCTGGGCCTGCTGGCTGGTATCGGATCGTCACTGGTGCTGTCAGGACTGCACGGGTTGGCATCGATAACCTTCCGGGGCAACCAGCTGATCTCGGGTGTCGCCATCAACTTTCTTGCCTCGGGCCTGACGGTGCTTGTCGCCCAAAGCTGGTTCCAGCAGGGCGGTCGCACGCCCTCGCTCTTTGGTGGCGGCCGGTTCGAGCCTATCAATTTTCCATTTTCCGACGCGCTCGGAGGGGTTCCGATTGTCGGCCCGATCTATTCCGAACTGCTCTCAGGCCATTCCATCCTTGTCTATGTCGCATTCCTGATGGTCCCAGCGACATGGTGGGTGCTCTTCCGCACACGGTTCGGCCTGCGCCTGCGAGCTGTGGGTGAAAACCCGGCAGCGGTCGACACAGCAGGCGTGTCCGTGGTTGGCCTGCGCTTCGCAGCCGTCGCGATCTGTGGTGTACTTTGTGGTATTGCAGGTGCTTACCTGGCAACGGCTTTGCAGGCTGGGTTCGTCAAGGAAATGACCGCTGGTCGCGGCTTTATTGCACTGGCTGCCCTGATCTTTGCCAAATGGCGCCCGTGGCACGCCATGTGGGCCTGTTTGCTGTTTGGCCTGCTTCAGGCCGTAGCACTTCGATTCCAGAACATCGATCTTGGCGGCATAGTGATTCCGGTCCAGGTGATGGATGCCCTGCCCTATATTCTGACAGTGGTTATTCTGGCCGGGTTTGTTGGCAAGGCCGTACCACCGCGTGCAGGCGGAGAGCCCTACATCAAGGAGCGCTAATAAGGCCAGTTCCGAAATGAGTTTCGGTCCTGTTCGCTGCAAGGCGGCATGCAGAGTTGATTTTGCATGCCGCAACCGTTCTAAGAGGGTATGCACGTATACCTTCCCATAGCCGAAGTTTCTGTCAGCCCATTCCTGCTGTTGGGGATCGGTGGGGTCGTCGGTGTTTTATCCGGCATGTTCGGGGTCGGCGGAGGATTTTTGATCACTCCGCTGCTGTTTTTTATCGGCATTCCCCCGGCGGTTGCCGTGGCCACATCGGCCAATCAGGTTGTCGCCTCTTCTATTTCGGGATTGCTGGCGCATCTCAGGCGCAAGACCGTGGACCTAAAGATGGGAAGCGTTCTGCTGACCGGAGGGTTGTTTGGCGCGGCCCTGGGTATGCTGGTTTTCAATTTTCTCAAACACCTCGGTCAGGTCGATCTGGCTGTACAGATTTGCTACGTCGTGTTTCTGGGGGCCATCGGGACCCTCATGTTCATCGAAAGTCTTGCCGCCATCCGAAAGGCCAGCAAGTCCGGTACTCAATCTGCCCCCAAGCGACGCCAGCGTACATGGGTTCACACACTGCCCTTCAAGATGCGGTTTCGGGCATCAAGCCTTTATATCTCGGTTATACCACCTGCGCTGGTCGGGTTTGGCGTTGGCATCCTGTCTGCGATCATGGGTGTCGGCGGAGGGTTCATCATGGTGCCCGCGATGATCTATGTTCTTGGCATCCCAACCAAAGTGGTTATCGGAACATCCCTGTTACAGATCATTTTCGTCGCCGGTTTCACAACCATGATACATGCATCGACAAATTTCAGCGTCGACATAGTCCTTGCCCTGTTCCTGTTGACCGGCGGAGTTCTGGGCGCACAGTTGGGGACGCAGATCGGTGCGCGTCTGAAAGCAGAACAGCTGCGCATTCTACTCGCGCTTCTTGTCATGAGTGTTGCCGGAAAGATCGGATTTGACCTTCTGTTGCCGCCAATAGAGATCTTTTCTCTGGCAGAACCGGGAGGGGTATGATGTTGATTGATCCGCGCCACGCGACAATTACCGCTCTTGAACTCGAGTGTGATAGAAGGCAAGCCAAGACCCAGCGCAAAGTGACGGTATCATGCATATTTACCTGCCCATAGCCGAAGTCTCGGTAAATGCATTTCTACTCCTTGGTCTGGGTGGAATGGTTGGAATTCTGTCGGGGATGTTCGGGGTCGGCGGCGGGTTCCTCATGACGCCGCTGCTGTTCTTCATTGGCATACCACCGGCTGTTGCGGTTGCGACCGAGGCCAATCAGATTGTTGCCTCGTCTTTTTCCGGGGTGCTGGCCCATTTTCGACGAAAGACCGTAGACCTCAAGATGGGTACGGTATTGTTAACAGGTGGTCTGATCGGGGCCGCGTTGGGTGTTGTTGTCTTTAACTACCTAAAAAGCCTGGGCCAGGTCGACCTTCTGGTAACCCTTTGTTACGTGGTCTTCCTTGGTATCATTGGCAGTCTGATGTTCATCGAAAGCCTGAGGGCGCTGCGCAAAGCCAAAAAAGGCGGGGCAGCGCCAGCCAAGCGCCGCCAACGTGGCTGGGTTCATTCAATGCCCTTCAAGATGCGCTTTCGCACATCAGGTCTTTATATCTCGGTCATTCCACCGGCTGTGGTTGGTCTAAGCGTCGGGGTCTTGTCCGCGATCATGGGTGTCGGTGGCGGTTTCATCATGGTCCCGGCGATGATCTACCTGCTGGGAATGCCTACCAAAGTCGTTGTCGGCACATCGTTGTTTCAGATCATCTTTGTAACTGCATTTACAACAATGCTGCACGCGACCACCAACTATACAGTGGACATCGTCCTGGCGGTTTTGCTGCTGGTCGGAGGCGTCGTCGGCGCTCAGATCGGAACCGTAATCGGATCGCGCATGCCGGCTGAACAGCTGCGCGTTCTGTTGGCGGCGCTGGTTCTGGTCGTCTGCGGCAAGCTGGCCCTTGATTTGCTTCTTGAACCATCCGAGCTTTATTCGCTTGGCAACAGCGGGGGGCATTGAGAATGCTGCGCTATGTCTTTGCCGCTTTGTGCCTGTTCAGCCTGCCAGCCGCTGCCGATGAAGAGCAGGTTGTCCTGGGCCTTAGCCAGGATCGTGTTGCGATCACTGCCGACTTTGACGGGTCCGAGATCCTCATTTTCGGGGCCATCAAACGGGAAACCCCTATTCCCCCAGGCCCACCGGTCGCGGTTATCGTCGCAGTTGCAGGCCCGTCCGAGCCCGTTACGGTTCGCCGCAAAGAGCGAAAGCTGGGGATATGGGTTAACACCGATAGCGTTCTGGTCGACCTGGCACCAAGCTTTTACGCGGTTGCCACCAGCGAACCGTTGGATCAAATTCTGACAGATACCGAAGACCTGCGTCACCGCATTTCGATTGAACGCGCGATCCGGTCGGTGGGAGCAGCAATGCACATCCGTGGTGCTCAGGATTTCGCAGATGCCGTAATCCGTATCCGTGAATCCGAACACCTGTATTCCATCCGCGAGAACACAGTGGCCGTGGACGAACAAACCTTGTTCCGGACGTCAATCGACATGCCCGCGGACCTCACCGAAGGGGATTATTCCGCCCGGATCTTCCTGACCCGCGGAGGAGAGGTCGTATCACAATACGAAACCACAATCGATGTCCGCAAAGTCGGGTTGGAGCGGTTTCTGTACAACATGTCCCGTCAGCAACCCGTCTGGTACGGGCTGATGTCATTGGTTATTGCAATTGCCGCGGGTTGGGGCGCGTCGACAGCGTTCCGTCTGTTGCGGGAAAACTGACACTCACCCCCTGCCGATATAGGGCATGGTCGTGGCCATGACCGTCATGAACTGCACATTCGCTTCGGGCGGCAAGGTGGCCATATGCAGAACAGACCGCGCGGCATCCTCGACCGCCATGGTCGGGTCCGGCGTCTGGCCTGCCGCCTGCGCCGCATCCACCAGATCCTGAACCATCTGCGTACGTGCGTTGCCGATATCGATCTGACCACATGCAATTCCAAAGGATCGCCCATCCAGTGAAAGGCTGCGCGTCAGCCCCGTAATGGCATGTTTGGTCGCCGAATAATGTACAGAATTCGGGCGCGGAACATGCGCAGCAATCGAGCCGTTATTGATGATCCGCCCGCCCTGCGGGCTTTGATGACGCATGATCCCAAAGGCCTCGCGCGCGCATAGAAACATACCGTTCAGGTTGACGTTGACGGTTTGATACCAATCGTCCAACGCGATTTCGTCGATTGTGCCGCCGCGGGCAAAAATACCAGCGTTGTTAAACAGAACATCAAGTCGCCCTGTCCGATCCATGAAGGCGTGGAACGCCTGTTTGACGGCGTCCGGGTCGGTCACATCTGCGGGTAATGCTATGGCCGCCGGGTATTCCTGCGCGAGGGCATTCAGCTTGTCCGCGCTGCGCGCCAGCAGCCCGACCGTCCAGCCCTGCACCAGAAAAAGCTCGGCGGTGGCCCGACCTATGCCAGAGCTTGCACCAGTTACGATTATGGAACCCATGTCTCTTCTGTCTCCAGTGTGAGTGAAACTGCGGGGACCGCGCGCAAATCATCAATCTGCAACGGGTGGGTGGGTTTCGACAGCCGGTTACGGACCACCCAGATCAAACGCTCTTGTGCGCGGGTGATCGCAACATAAGCCAAACGCTTCCACAAAGGTTGCCCGGCCTCGGAACGGCCCATACGGGCCGCGGCGTAAATGTCAGGGGCAAACACCTGAACCGTGTCCCACTGTGATCCTTGTGCCTTATGTATAGTCACCGCAGCCCCGTGCAAAAACGTCGCCCCCATGCGGGCAGCAAAAGGAATGAAGGGCTCTTCCTCATCCGGTTTTTCGATCTGGACAATCGACGCAGCGCTGACCTGTGGGTCTTCGGCCCCCATCACATGCAAGCGCGAAAACCCCGGTTTGCGACCGGGACCAAGATAAACAACCTGGGCTCCTTTGATCAGGCCGCGCGCCTCAAGATCCAACCGCTTCTTGCGGTGCTTCAACGGCAACTCGATCCCGTCGCAGATCAGCGGCTCGCCTTCCAAAAGCTCTGTATCCGGTGCGCCATGAACTTGCCTGAACGCCTGTATCAAACGAATGCGCGTGGCGTTGCGCCAGACGAGAACCGGGCTGCGCGCCATCAGATCAACTTCGACCCGCTGCCCCCAAACGACCCTGTCATCCCGCCGGGCAGTGTCTTCGACCAGACGCTCAAATTCTTCATATCCCATCGACGGATCGGCAAGAGCGTGCGCCAGATCCAGGATCGGGTTATCTGCATCCTGCCGATGCACACGCTGAAGCGTCAGCTTTCGCGGTTCGGGCAAGGCTTCAAACACCATGCTGCCGGACTGATTGACCGGAGCCAGCTGTGCGGGATCACCGAACAGTAGAAGGGTCGGGAATATCTCTTTCAGGTCCTCGAACTGACGATCATCCAGCATCGACGCCTCATCGACAAACCCTATATCCAGCGGTTCCTCACGTCGTTTCCAACCAGTGATGAAATCTGAACCGCGCAATCCGGCTGCCGCCAGCGCTCCGGGGATCGATTTGTTGTTACGATAAAACGTAGCAGCACGGTCCAAAGCTTCGTCTGTCAGACCTTCGATCTCGGGGCGTTCATCATTTCCGGCCAGCCACTCGGCGATACGCTCGTATTCCGGGTCATAGACCGGCGTATAAAGGATGCGGTGAATAGTAGTTGCCGGAACACCGCGAAGGCGCAAAACACTTGCGGCTTTGTTCGTGGGGGCCAGAATGGCAAGGCTGCGCTTGTCTCTGGATTTCCGGCTTTCGTAATCGCCGGACACGACCTGAACGCCGGTCTCCGCCAGCGCCTTATATAGTTCGGCCAGTAGCAACGTTTTGCCGGACCCGGCCTTGCCGATGACAGCCATCACGCCAGACTTCCCTGCCCCCGGCAGTTTCAGAAGGGCATCGTCCTCCAGGTCGACACCGGCTGAGCGCAGCATCTCGGCGATGCTGTCATACGCGGCGGCCTGATCATCTGAGAAGGTCACGTTGGGCAAAGACATGGCGCGACCCTACAGGGCCGCGCCAACCATCACCAGATGCGGAATTGCGTTTTCCGGTCCTTAGGCAGACAAGGCAAATCGGTGCAGTTTGGATCGCCCGAAAGCCGCCTTGAACCACATGCGCGAAAGCTCACGCGGGATGCCTGCCCGTTCAGCCACGCGGTTGCAATCATCCGCTGAATAGGGCCACAACCCAACCGAGATCTGGTCACGCCCTTTGCCTTGGGTTCCAAGAACCTCGGGGGACGACCCGATCAGACGATAGATCCGGATCATACGGGCATCAAAAACACCGGCAATATGCGTCAGGCCAAAGCCTTCCATCATCTCGCCCCCGCTTAGCATGATGGCCCCGGCAGTGTGCGGGCTTGCTGTGCGGGACAGGCAGAACCGGGTCACCTCCCAGATCAGCGGGCTGCAAATCGGCTTGCCGCCGTTGAGATGCCCAAACACCTCATTGATCATTACCCGGCCTGTTGTCGGCAATACCCGCATCGACCCGCCATGGCTGCCATCCGGTTCTTCCCAGATGACATAAAGCGGGTTGAGGTCGTCGTACTCATCCCGCTCTTCTCCTTTTTTGTTGACATGGACATCCCACCCCAACCGGGTTTTGAACTGATCTGCGCGATCCTTGAACATCCCCTCAGCCAGAGTCGGAAATCTGTGTAACTCATCGGCATATAGATAACGCAACATGACTTTTCCCCTTGTCGTCCTGTGCAGGAACGAAGGGGGTACAGAGTCGTGGTTAATATTGCGTTTTGAGGACGCTCTGGCCTTAAACGACTATTAATCCCCGGCTGAGTGCCGTTGCGATTGCGTGGGTCGTGTTAAGGGCTCCGAGTTTCGACCGGGCGCTTTCAATGTAAACGCGTAGCGTGTGTTCGGAAATCGACAGGGAATGCGCCACCTGAGCACGGCTGTAACCCAGTGCCAAAAGGGTAATGGCGTCGATTTCACGGGGTGACAGGCCGCGCGTGGCATCCGGTTGCCTGTCCTTTTCAAACTCCAGCGCTTTGCGGTTGATGTAGTGCGCAACAAGAATCAACTCACGCCCGTAGGTCGAGATAAAGGTCTGCCAGGTTTGATCGTCGCAACTATGATTAACGGTAAAAAGAGCGAACTGACCGTTTGGCCCTCGGATCGGGATCGAGTATCCCTGATTGCCGACCCCATGGTCGTGGGCATCCTGAAGGAATGATTTGGCCACCTTGCTGGACCAGTCCAGCGACTTCCAGTCAACCGGGTGAAATCTCTGGAAACACCCCAGAATTACAGGGTCGATACGATGATAGTTTTTTTCCCTGTATCGTTCGTCCCAGGCGTCTGAGTATGTCGTATACCCGTATTGGTCACCTGCGCCGTCAACCCAGTGATATGTCAGATGTGCAACCTTCAAAGTGTCTCGCAGACACTCGGCGACGATGCTGAGCTCTTCAAGCGTGCTGGTGTTTTCCAAATCCTGCAGGATTTGACCCAAATCGGTTTTCGTTCCCATCCGCGGGCGCCCGTGCCTCGTTCTTCAGGGACGCGATCTCGGCCGCGGCAATCAGCCTTGTATCATCAAGCTGTTCTGCAAGCGCGCTCAACCCATTCGCAACGGCGAAAGCGTTGAGGTCCGATAGTACGTCCAATATCCACTCATTTTGCGCCATCAGGGTCTCTCTGAAACAGTTAACGAAGCGTTAACACAACCATAACATGTATGAACTTTTTCGACCTATTCACCGGTTTCTACTCCCCAAAAATAGCGGGGGTAAAAATCGCAAGCATCTGAAAGCATGAAATAGGCCTGCAAACAGCAAACCACCCGCGAACTGACAGTGCGATTCGCGGGTGGTTTTTGTCTAAGGTCCTGAACTTTATCAGCCTGCGTCCAAAACCTCCTCAAGGGTGCGCAATCCGGTACGCGGTGCCTGAACAAGCACAGACATGTTGCCCGGCTTGTGTTCATTCCGCAGCATTTTCATATGTGCTTCCGGTAGGTCGTTCCAGGCAAACACCTCGGACATACAGGGATCCAGGCGGCGCTCGACCATCAGCTTGTTCGCCGCCGCCGCCTGTTTCAGATGGGCAAAATGCGAACCCTGCAGGCGTTTCTGGTGCATCCACATGTAACGCACATCGAATGTGCAGTTAAACCCGGACGTCCCCGCACAAATCACAACCATGCCGCCTTTTTTCACCACGAAAGTCGAGACCGGGAAGGTGCTCTCGCCCGGATGCTCGAACACCATGTCGACATTGTTGCCCTTGCCGGTGATGTCCCAGATTGCCTTGCCGAATTTGCGGGCCTCTTTGAACCACTCGGCGTATTCGGGCGTATTGACCGTGGGCAGTTGACCCCAGCAATTAAAGTCGCGGCGGTTCAGAACCCCCTTTGCGCCCAGACCCATGACGAAATCACGCTTGCTTTCGTCCGAGATCACCCCGATCGCGTTTGCCCCGGCTGTGTTGATCAACTGGATTGCATAAGATCCCAGACCGCCCGAGGCACCCCAGACCAGAACGTTCTGACCCGGTTTCAGGTCATGCGGTTCGTGACCAAACAGCATACGATAAGCTGTCGCCAGTGTCAGCGTGTAGCACGCCGCTTCTTCCCAAGTCAGGTGCTTGGGGCGCGGCATCAACTGCTGAGCCTGCACGCGTGTGAACTGGCTGAATGAGCCGTCAGGTGTTTCATAGCCCCAGATCCGCTGGCTGGTCGAATACATTGGGTCGCCGCCGTTGCATTCTTCGTCGTCGCCATCGTCCTGGTTGCAGTGGATGACAACTTCGTCGCCAACCTTCCACCGCTTGACCTTGTCACCAACGGCCCAGACGATACCCGATGCATCAGAGCCCGCGACATGGTACGGTGCCTTGTGGCCATCAAAGGGGCTGATCGGCTGGCCCAGTGCAGCCCAGACACCGTTGTAATTAACGCCTGCTGCCATCACCAGAACAAGCACTTCATTGCTGTCCAGCGTGGGTACATCGACCACTTCCTGCTGCATCGCTGTGCTTGGCTCGCCATGGCGTTCCTTTCGGATGGCCCAGGCGTACATTTGTTTCGGAACATATCCCATTGGAGGGATCTCACCCATTTCATAGAGGTCTTTTTCGGGTGCCTCATACGACGCGATACCGGTTTCGGTGTCCAAAGCCATGCTGGCCTCCTTTTTCAATACTTTTGCCGCGCCGCAGAATCGCGCGCTTTATCAGATGAAATATTGGCCATCGCGAAATATTGCAACCGTTTTTGATGCGAAATTGTAATTTTATGACCCAGCAGTTGCAGAAATTATTTTGCATCCGCAGAATCAGGGAGGCGCGCTGCCACCGGTACAGATGCTGCATAATACTCCAGCAGATCACCGCGTTGCCCAGATGCAGAAAGAATATGCCCCTGCCGCTTGAGTATCCGCCGTTCAATCAACTGGTCCAATGCGCTTGATATGGCCGATGCATTGTCTTGGGTCTGCTTACCGTCGCGTTCCATCATCGCCTGAATAGAGGACCGCAGTTCCTGTTCCGCCATCGGCCCATTGTCACGTATCAGCAAACAGGCCGCAGGGGCCGGGACCAACGGGATCGCGTTCTGAATACGCTGCATCAATGTACGCGCCAGATCGGTCATCATGTCGTCACTACCCTCGGCCCGGAACTCTTTCAGAGAAATCGGCAGCCCGTACCGGACCGATGCCAGCCCAAACCGCTTGTAGCGCCCGATCACTCGCCGCCAGATCTGTTTGAGAATCCAACGCGTGATGACCCCGATCCTCGCCCGGAAACGACGTTCTGTTCCCAACGCCGCGCGGGTCAGAATGGTGTCTTCAAGCACACGGTCATAATTCAAAGCGACGGGAACGAATACAACATCACGCCCCTGCGACGTCGTCCCATCCATTATGTACTTGAGCAATCCAAGCTTTGGGCGGGCGAGCGCTCCTGTCAGGCTTAAACCACCTTCTGGAAACATGGCTTGCGTCACTCCGGCTTCGGTCGCATGGCGCACATAGGTGGACAAAACCTGCCGGTAGAGCTCGCTGCCTGACTTGCGCCGGATAAAGTAGGCCCCCATTGCACGGATCAACCGACTGAGCGGCCAAACCCGAGCCCATTCTCCTACCGCGTAGGATAAAGCAGAATGCGGGGCCGCCAGATATGTAACCAACACGTAGTCCATGTTGCTTCTGTGGTTCATCACAAAAACAACGGTTGCATCAGGGTCGATAGTCCTGACCGCGTCTTCGTCTTCGTAGCTAAGCCGCACCTCGTAGAACGTATTGCTTAGCAGCCGGGCCAAACGGATCGCAAAACTGAAATAGGCGAAGGCGGAAAAGGACGGCACTATTTCGCGGGCATAGCGGCGTGCCTGCTCGGACGCGACAGCTTCGGGTATTCCGGTTTCAAGGGCGTGATGCTGGACCGCTTTACCGACCTGTGGATCATAAATCAGCCGTTGAATCATGTCGTGCCGACGGGCCAGCTTGAACGGTTGGATCGGACGTTGCAGGCGCTGGTTCAAACGCGCCACGGCACGTTCCAACCGGCGGCGGAAGAACCATCGGACTGACGGGAACAGGAAATGTGAAGCGAAAGTAACCATGGCAAAGACCACGATCAGCACAAAAAGCCAAAGCGGAAGTTCCACGGTTTGCGTCATGGCCGCACCTTGCCACCAATCGCAGCTGCTCACAATCTGAACAATTGCAGGATGCCGCAACGCAGCGAATTGACTTGTCCCGAAAATTGCGCTTTAGAACCCATAGACGTAATTTTATTGCCCACCGAAACGCGAGGCCCCTTCATGACGCAGATGCAGAAAGATCGCCCCTGGCTCATCCGGACCTATGCCGGTCATTCTACCGCCAAGGCCTCGAACGCGCTATATCGTGGCAACCTCGCCAAAGGGCAAACCGGTCTTTCGGTAGCCTTCGATCTACCCACCCAGACCGGATATGACAGTGACCACACGTTGGCACGTGGTGAAGTTGGCAAGGTCGGGGTGCCCGTCTGCCATCTGGGCGATATGCGGGTTTTGTTCGATCAGATTCCGCTGGAACAGATGAACACGTCAATGACGATCAACGCGACCGCCCCTTGGTTGCTTGCCCTTTACATCGCCGCAGCCGAGGAACAAGGCGCTGACGTTTCCAAGTTGCAGGGCACAGTCCAGAACGACCTGATCAAGGAGTATCTGAGCCGGGGCACTTATGTCTGTCCGCCAAAACCGTCGCTGAAGATGATCGCGGACGTGGCCGAGTATTGCTATTCCAATGTCCCCAAGTGGAACCCGATGAATGTGTGTTCCTATCATTTGCAAGAGGCTGGCGCGACACCGGAACAAGAACTTGCTTATGCGCTGGCAACAGCCATCGCCGTGCTGGACGAATTGCGCCCACGAGTACCTGCCGAGGATTTCCCCGCGCTCTGCGGCCGGATTTCCTTTTTTGTGAATGCTGGCATCCGCTTTGTCACTGAAATGTGCAAAATGCGCGCATTTGTCGATCTTTGGGACGAAATTCTGCAACAGCGATATGGTGTCGAGAACCCAAAGTTCCGCCGCTTCCGCTATGGTGTGCAGGTGAACTCTCTGGGGCTGACCGAGCAACAACCTGAGAACAATGTCTACCGCATCCTAATCGAGATGCTGGCCGTAACCCTGTCGAAGAATGCACGCGCCCGTGCGGTGCAGTTGCCTGCCTGGAACGAGGCGCTTGGCCTGCCACGCCCCTGGGACCAGCAATGGTCCATGCGGATGCAGCAGATTCTGGCCTATGAAACTGACCTGTTGGAATTCGATGACCTGTTCGATGGCAACCCTGCCGTTGATGGCAAGGTCGAAGAATTGAAAGCAGGCGCGCGGGCAGAGCTTGCGAATCTGGATGCGATGGGCGGTGCGGTTGCATCAATCGAGTATATGAAATCCCGCCTTGTGGATTCCAACGCTGAACGTCTGAACCGGATCGAACGCAACGAAACTGTGGTCGTCGGCGTGAACAAATGGATGGAAGGCGAGGCTTCGCCCCTTCAGACCGAAGATGGCGGCATCATGGTCGTTGATCCTGCGGTAGAACAGGAACAGATCGACCGCCTGAACGCGTGGCGGGCTGAGCGCGACGAAGCGGCTGTTACAGCGACCTTGTCCGCGTTGCGCCAGGCGGCTCAGACAGGAGCGAACGTCATGGAGCCGTCCATTGCCGCTGCCAAGGCGGGTGTGACAACCGGGGAGTGGGCCGAAGAGATGCGCAAGGTTTTCGGCACTTATCGTGGCCCGACCGGCGTTTCCGGTTCGGTCTCGAACAAGACCGAAGGGTTGGAGGACCTGCGCGCGGCGGTTGATGCCGTCAGCGACAAACTGGGACGGCGCCTGAAATTCCTGGTTGGAAAACCGGGGTTGGACGGCCATTCCAACGGCGCCGAACAAATCGCGTTCCGTGCCCGCGACTGCGGCATGGATATCAGCTATGAGGGTATCCGGCTGACCCCGGAAGAAATTGTCACCTCAGCCCGCGATGATGACGCACATGTCATCGGGTTGTCGATCCTGTCCGGTAGCCATCTGCCTTTGGTCGAAGATGTAATGGATCGGCTGCAAAAGGCTGGCCTGTCTCACATTCCCGTGGTTGTCGGCGGAATTATTCCGGATGAAGATGCCGCAAAATTGAAAGCCATGGGTGTAGCCAAGGTTTACACCCCCAAAAACTTTGAACTTAATGCGATCATGAGCGATATTGTAACGCTGGTTGACCCCAAAAACCTCGCAGCCGAGTAACTGAGGTTTTAGAACCTTAATTCCCCGTTTCTTCGCTTTGGATATTTGGGATGGAATAAACCATTCGCTAGAATTACGGTGCGCGCTCAAGTGTACCGTAAAATATATCCTTTGGAGATGAATGATGGGGTTCAATCTTGAACAGATGTCGCGCAAAGACCTTTTGGCATTGCGCGACGATGTCGAAAAAGCCTTGGTAGGAGCGGAAAAACGCGAGCGCCGTGAGGCTTTGAAAGCCGCAGAAAAAGCTGCCGCAGAATTCGGGTATTCGCTGTCCGAACTTTCAGGCGATGCACCCCGCGCATCCAAGCAAAAGAAAACAAAAGAAAAATACCGCAATCCTGGCAATCCGGAACAAACCTGGACAGGTCGTGGCCGCAAACCGAAATGGGTGCATGACGCGTTGCAGGCGGGCGCCGATATTTCCGATCTAGAAATCTGATCAGGGCGGAGCGAAACAATGACAATTCATATCGGCGCTGAAAAAGGCGAAATTGCAGAAACTGTCCTATTACCCGGAGATCCTTATCGGGCGAAATGGGCAGCCGAGACGTTTTTGGACGATGTGAAACAGGTCAACAACGTCCGGGGAATGCTTGGGTTTACCGGAAATTGGAAGGGAAATCCTGTAACGATACAGGGTAGCGGCATGGGAATGCCCTCGCTCTCCATTTACGTAAACGAGTTAATTCGCGATTACGGTGCAAAAACCCTGATCCGAATTGGGTCGTGTGGCGGAATGCAGGACAGTGTCAAAATTCGAGACGTCATTCTGGCAATGACTTCGACGACGCTGAGTACGCCGTCACGCGGTATCATGAAAGAACTGAATTTTGCGCCCTGCGCCGATTGGAGCTTGTTGCAGGCGGCCGCGAAGGTGGCGGCTGCCAAAGGAACCCCTACCCATGTCGGTGGGATTTATTCTTCGGACGTTTTCTATGATGAGCGCCCGGACCTGAACGAACAGATGGTGCGTCACGGGATTCTCGGCGTCGAAATGGAGGCGGCCGAGCTCTATATCCTGGCAGCGCGCCACAAATGTCGTGCTCTGGCAGTTCTCACCGTTTCCGATCACCTTCTGACGGGAGAGGCTCTGCCATCCTCGGAACGTGAAAGCAGCTTTGGAGACATGGTGGAAATCGCGCTACAGGCCGCATTCCCGGGCAACTAGCAGTAAGGTGGGTGCCCGCCGATCCTAACGCCCGTGCGTGCGATCATAGCCATTGCGCGCCGGGCTTTCCCAGCCATCCAGGTCTGTGACCGTCGCGGCAAATGTTTCGACCAACAAGGGATAACACGCGGCGGTGTCCGAGGAATGCTCGGACGAGCAATCCCCACCCGGACAGGCGCTGAGATTGCCAAGCAGATCGATTTCGGCAAAGAATTCCAGATAGTCGCCGGGGCGAACGGGCGATGCTTTCATGAAATACTGACCAGTATCCCGAGTGAAACCAGTACACATGAAGACGTTCAGAACGTCGTGCACCGCGGGTTCGGCCTCATCCATCGGGATATTCAGATGATCCGCCAACGCGCGGGTCAGGTTGGAATGGCAGCAATGATGATACTGCGTGCCGGACAGCAAATTGCCCGTATATGGATCACAACGCGTGCCAATCACGTCATGAACCGACCCCCCATGGGTATCGATCCCGTACCATTCCAGTGTATCCGCTATGATCGTGGCCATCGGCCGCAGATGTGGGAAACTGGACCACATCCGCTCTCCGGTGGTCAGGTGCGTGCCATGCAGAGCCCGCGTTTTTCCGGAATAAAAGCGCTCGGACAAATCATTGCGGTTCCACAGGTTCAAATCGCCAACCTGCGGGCCTTGAACCGATGTGATGCGAAAGAAATGCCCGGCAGGTACATCAAAACAGCGCGCCTCACGCGGAGGAACCAGGACTTCGCCGGTTTGGACTGCCCGTTGGCGTACAGATCTGATCCAGGGCAAATCTGGTCGCGGCAAGGCATCGTTCGGATAACAAATGACAGGGGCGACCGAACGACGGGCTTCGGCATCTTCTGGGGGGCGGGCAGTATTCTCAGAACCGGTCATGGCGTGCAGAGTGGCGGATTCTATGGCTCGCGAAAAGCCCTATTCTCAACCATCACTTGCCTTAAGACAGCGCATAGGTTGGTCCGGCGCAGCGACTGCCGCTCCACAAAAGCTACACCGCCAGATGCCATGGCGTCTGTCCTGTCGCCAACGACAATCCCGTGTCAGCGTGGAATGGCGCGACCGCCAGAAAAAATAGGCGAACACTCCGGCGGCCAACAAAAGCAGAAGAACAGGCATTCCTCTGCTTTGCCGATTGACCGAAGTTTTTCAAGGGCTGTCGTATTGGATCAGGCCGCGTTTGCGTATTCGAACAGCTCGGGCTCTTTGTCGGCTTTAACCGGTTCCGGCGTGTAGTAGGCCCATGCCTGCTCCAGCAGTTTCAGCGCCTCTTTAGCGTCGATTTTTTGTTTGGATGTGTTTGCATTCATTGGAGTGATCCTGTCTCGAACTCATCACTCCTCCCTGAGCGAAAAATAAGGCAATGCAGCCGAGGCTACATCGCCTTATTTTGCAAGATCGACATGCGTTTACAGCAATTCAGTGCAGGTGATTATACCGCGCGTTCGACCATCATCTTTTTAATCTCGGCAATCGCCTTGGCCGGGTTCAGACCTTTGGGGCAGGTCTTGGCGCAATTCATGATGGTGTGGCAGCGATAGAGCTTGAACGGATCTTCCAACTCGTCCAGGCGCTCACCCGTGGCCTCATCCCGGCTGTCGATGATCCAGCGGTATGCGTGCAGCAGAGCAGCGGGACCAAGATACCGATCGCCGTTCCACCAATAGCTCGGGCACGAGGTCGAGCAGCTGGCGCACATCACACATTCATAGAGACCGTCCAGCTTTTTCCGGTCTTCGATCGACTGCTTCCATTCCTTTGCAGGGCGGTTGGTCTTGGTTTCCAGCCACGGCATGATCGACGCATGCTGGGCATAAAAATGGGTCAGATCAGGGATCAGATCTTTGACCACAGGCATATGCGGCAGCGGATAGATCTTCACGTCGCCCTTGATCTCATCCATGCCATAGATACAGGCTAGCGTGTTGATCCCATCGATATTCATCGCGCACGAGCCGCAAATACCCTCGCGGCATGAACGGCGAAATGTCAGGGTCGGGTCGATTTCGTTCTTGATCTTGATCAGCGCGTCCAAAACCATCGGCCCGCACGTGTCCATATCGACAAAGTAGGTATCGACACGGGGGTTCTGACCATCATCCGGGTTCCAGCGATAGATCTGGAACTTGCGCACATTGGTCGCGCCATCCGGCTTTGGCCAGGTCTTGCCGGTCGTAATCCGGGAATTTTTGGGCAGGGTCAGTTGAACCATGTCAATTCTCCATTCAGCACAAGGCCGCCTTTCAGCCTGTCCGGGCGCGCTGGGACGCCCCTTGGTTATAACGCCCCCAATGGGCGATGTTCACGTCAAAATCCGGCGCGAGCCAGTCCGCAACGCGTTGCGGATCATCACAGTCGATATCAAAGCGCAGGAATCGCGAGTTGCCGTTAAAATAGGCTTCTACCTCGGCATGGTGCACATCATACATATGCGCCCAGCCGTGTTTCACTTCATCCACACTCAGGCCATTGGCTTTGCAACACCGATCCAGATACCCGCCACCGGAATGGTTGGCACGCGAAACAATCCAGTCATCCTTGTCCCGTGTGTTCAGCAAGAAATAGGCATCCGGGTAAGCAGCATGCAATTCACGGAAGAAACGCGCCCCGTCCACCATGAAGCGGGAATTGACGAAAGCGATGTCTGTGAAGGCCCGCACCGCTCCAAACCCGTCCAATGGTCGTCGCCCCATGGCTATGTTGGTCAACATGCGGTGCGCAAGGTTTCGGCCCTGGTCATCTTCCCAATGAACCGACGGTATCCCGCTATTCTGAAACAGCCTGTGAAACGAGGTCGTCGCACAGCGGTTCAGCCCGATCAGGATGATCTTGGGATCGCCTGAACCGGATTGCAGGACCTCGACCGTCATGACAAGCACCGGACACGGACCGACCGCTGGCCAATGGCCGTTGCGGTCTTCGTGGGTATTTGGCGCTTGCTCACCATTGCCTGCTGTCCGAGCCTTTTAGAACGTACGTGCCTTGGGCGCGATTTTCTTCAGGCTGATGCCACCTTCGTCTTCGGTCGTCAGCGGATCGACGATCACGGGACGATAGCTAAGCTCGACCTGGTTGCCTTCGACCCGGCTAACCGTATGAACACGCCAATTTTCATCATCACGCGCAGAGAAATCTTCGTGCGCGTGGGCACCACGGGATTCCTTGCGCGCCTCTGCGCCGACGATCGTGGCCAGCGCGTTGGGCATCAGGTTGGTCAATTCCAGCGTTTCCATCAGGTCACTGTTCCAGACCAGCGACCGGTCGGTGACTTTCAGATCGTCCATCTTGGCAGCGATTGCCGTCATCTTCTCGACGCCTTCGGCCATGGTCTTGGCGGTACGGAATACGGCAGCATCCGCTTGCATGGTTTTCTGCATCTCAAGCCGCAACTCGGCGGTCGGGATGGAACCGCTGGCATTGCGCACCGCGTCGAACCGGTCAAAGGCCTTGTCGACCGATGCCTGGTTCAGAACTGGGTTCGCAGCTTCCGCATCCACGACTTTGCCTGCCCGGATCGCCGCCGCGCGGCCAAAGACCACAAGGTCAATCAGCGAGTTCGAGCCCAAGCGGTTCGCGCCGTGGACCGAGGCGCAACCGGCCTCGCCCACTGCCATCAGGCCCGGCACCACAGCTGTCGGGTTCTCGGCCGTTGGATTCAGAACTTCACCCCAATAGTTTGTGGGGATACCGCCCATGTTGTAATGCACGGTTGGCAGAACCGGGATCGGTTCCTTGGTGACATCCACGCCGGCAAAGATCTTGGCGCTTTCCGAAATGCCGGGAAGACGTTCTGCCAAAGCCTCGGCTGGCAGGTGACTGAGGTTCAGGTGAATATGATCCCCCTCCGCACCGACACCACGACCTTCGCGGATTTCCAAGGTCATCGAACGCGAGACGTAATCGCGCGGTGCCAGGTCCTTGTACTGGGGCGCATACCGCTCCATGAACCGTTCACCTTCCGAGTTGGTCAGGTAACCACCCTCACCACGCGCACCTTCGGTGATCAGGCATCCCGAACCGTAGATGCCGGTCGGGTGGAACTGGACGAATTCCATATCCTGCAGCGCCAAGCCCGCGCGGGCCACCATACCGCCACCGTCACCGGTGCAGGTATGGGCCGAGGTCGCGCTGAAATAGGCGCGGCCATACCCGCCGGTCGCCAGCACAACCATCTTGGCATTGAAGACATGCATCGTGCCATCGTCCAGCTTCCAGCAGACAACACCCTGACACTGACCGTCATCGGACATGATCAGGTCGATAGCGAAGTACTCGATATAAAACTCAGCATTGTTCTTCAGCGACTGGCCATAGAGCGTATGAAGGATCGCGTGGCCGGTCCTGTCCGCAGCGGCACAGGTGCGCTGTACTGCCGGGCCTTCGCCGAATTCAGTGGTGTGACCACCAAACGGGCGTTGATAGATCTTACCCTCTTCGGTTCGGCTGAACGGAACGCCATAGTGCTCCAGTTCGTAAACAGCCTTGGGCGCTTCCCGCGCGAGGTATTCCATCGCATCAGTGTCGCCCAGCCAATCCGAGCCTTTCACAGTGTCGTACATATGCCACTGCCAATGGTCGGGGCCCATGTTTGACAACGACGCGGCGATTCCGCCCTGAGCCGCCACGGTGTGCGAACGGGTTGGGAAAACCTTGGTCACACAGGCCGTGCGCAGACCCTGTTCCGCCATACCCAGCGTCGCCCGCAAACCGGCCCCACCGGCGCCGACAACGACCACGTCATATTCATGCGTTTCGTATTCGTATGCAGCCATTTCTTTCAGCTCCGGGAATTAGAGGGCAATGCGCGCGATGGCGAAGATACCAGCCGCTGCTGCGCCGTAGGACAGGCAAGTCAACAGAATGATCAGGACCTTTTCAAGCGTGCCGTGAACATAGTCTTCAAGCATCACCTGCGCACCGTCCGCGAAGTGTTTGAAGCCAACCGCCAGCGTCAGTGCTGCTACGATGGCAGGGAAAGGTCGCGAGTAGTAGTCGAGAACGACCTCGAATGGCTGGCCCAGGATCGGACCAAATGTAAATACAAACAACGGCACAAGGATCAGCAAAGCAACCGAGCTGACTTTCATCGCCCAGAAATGGGCAGTGCCGGATTTCGCCGAGCCAAGTCCAGCGGCGCGTTTGCGGTCGGTCAGATAACGCATGTCAGGCCTCCAATCACGCGACGAGGACAAGGGTCAGAAGGGTCAAGACGACCGATCCAATAACAACAGCCCAACCCAGCTTGGTCGCCGTCGGAAGGTCCAGACCAACCGCGTTGTCCCAGATCAGGTGCCGCACACCGGCCAACGTGTGATACCAAAGCCCCCAAACGGATAGCGCCATCACAAGGTCTCCAAGCATCGAGGTTATTACCCCATTCGCTACTGCAAACGCCTCGGGCGAAGTTGCTGCGGCCAGAAACCACCAGACGATCAACAGAGCTGCGAGCAGAAGGGCGTTGCCGGTGATGCGCGTCAGGATGGACGTGATCGACGTCAACTGCGGGCGATAAATCGACAGATGCGGCGAAAGTGGGCGATTGCCCCGATTTACATCGGCCATGGCGGCTCCTTTTCGGTTGGCTACCGAACGTTTTACTGGTTTTTGCGACACTGTCACGTGCTGCGAGTGCAAAAACTATCAAATTGCGCTCAATTACACGGATAATTCAAATATGTGATCACACAAAATAATCTCGTGATCACATATCACATTCCGCGCTGTCAATGTTAGCGTTTTCAAGGCCAAAGAGATGTGATCACGAATCTCTCAAGCCGTCATTTCAGGTCTGCTGTTTGCTGCGTCACTTCGCGCAGCAGTTTTCGGCGAATTCGTTCCGGGTAATCCGCGAACCCGGTGGCGGAAACGACAAAGGCACCTTCGCCCACGATGACATTCTCAAAGAAATACGCCGTCAGATCCGGTTCGCTTTCCTCAATAGCCAGCGCGTTGACAACGATCCCCTCGGCGCGCAGGGCCGCATGTACCCGCGTCGGCTCAATCCCTTCATTGGACACACCGTCCCCTGACAGGTCTATCAGGTGCCGTCGGCAGTCTGAAACCGAATCGAATGAACTCAGGGTCATTTGAAGCGCCTCACCGATTGCCGTCGAAAAATTCCGCCAGATGCGCGGATCGGCGGCAACCTGGTCTGCAAACTGATCCAGCGTGGCAAAGCTATCGATACGGGTCCAGGGAATAGTGATCCGCTGGCGCGATGATCCGGTCCACTGCACCAGCATCAGCCGCGCCTGCCCCCGCACCAGCGCCTCGGACACGATCGGGTCGCGCAAACCTGCGGCCAACCCATCCATCTGGATGCGATATTCGCTGCTATCGACTGAACCAGAAACATCCACGGCTAAAGCCAAGGCCAGATCGCAGGCCTGAGCCGCCGGTGCCAGAGTGACGCTGGCCAATATCGCGCGTAGCAGGTTCATTGTGCAAACCTATCACGCCTTGCAAGCCGTGGCGTCACATATCCGTCAGATCACCTATTTGGGCATCAATGCCCAATAGTCGAGATCCAGCAATACGTCTGGCAGGTACCGCCCTTCTTTGTTCTTCAGCTTGAACGGATCACCGCCTTTGGTCGCGACCAAACGCAATCGCACAGCGCCTATGCCGGGTACCCCGGTTTCCGCTTTGTCCAGAACTTCGGACCATGACTTGATCGTATCACCCGCAAAACAAGGGTTAGCATGGGCGCCACCATTCAAGCCGACAATCATCTGTGCATTTGCAAGGCCATTGAAGGACAATGTCCGCGCCATCGAGATTACATGCCCACCATAAATGAGCCTGCCTTCCGGACGGAACGTCAGATCGTAATGCACCTTGGCGGTGTTTTGCCAAAGACGTGTGGCCAGCATATGTTCGGCCTCTTCGACGGTGACACCATCCACATGATCGATGGTTTCACCGATCTCATAATCGCCCCAGCGATGCGCCTCGCCCGCGAGGGCAAAATCGTAGTTTGCAAAATCGAGCCCTTCCGGCACGGTCAGGTCCTGCGGATCAAGTACAGCCTTCAAATCAGGAACAACCGTCTCGGGCGCGGGTGCATCCATGTTTGCCTTACGCACCATGACCCAACGCACATATTCAAGAACCACCTCGTCCAATTGGTTCAACCCGCGGGTACGAACCCAGACAACACCGGTTTTTCCGTTGGAATTCTGCTTCAGGCCGATAACCTCTGATACGGATCGCAGCGTATCGCCAGCATAAACGGGCTTCAACCAACGGCCTTCGGCATAGCCAAGATTGGCAACCGCGTTCAAGGAAATGTCAGGCACGGTTTTGCCGAACACAATGTGGAACGCGGCCAGATCATCAATCGGGCTTTCCGGCAACCCACAGACCCGGGCAAATTCGTCCGAAGAGTAAAGCGCGTGACGTGCGGGATAAAGCGCGTGATACAAGCCGCGCTCTCCCTCGGTCACGGTGCGAGGTACTGCATGCTGCAATACCTGCCCTACAGAATAGTCCTCGAAAAATCGGCCCGGATTTGTTTTCGCCATTACTGCTGTCCCAGTTTCATGTCGGGGGAATAGTCGGCCTCGGCCTCTTTGGTCACGGCCTGCGCACAACGCATTACGTTGCCGTTGGCATCAAAGGCGTAAGCCGGGTCGCCATACAGCTCCCATCCTTTTGACAGGGCGTCGGACACCTTGTGACAGAAGGCCGAAGTGTCTTCTTCGGTCAGCAAGCGATAAAGTTTCGACATCAAATCAAATCCTTATGAGCCGAACGGAGATGGGCCAACCAGCCCGTGGATGTATCCGATAATTCCCATCAGAACGATCGAAGCCACAAAGAACATCGCATCCTTGCCGTAAGTGCCAGGCTCTGCCGGGGTCCACTCGGGTTCAGACTTGTTGATTACAATGACTTCGACCACCGCCCAGACCAGAAGGCCACCAAACAGGATGATCGAGGCCAGATCGCCGTTCACCAACAGGTGCGCAAAAGCCCACAGTTTGAACCCGCCCAGCATCGGGTGGCGCAGGTTGTTCAGCAGCCGGCCTTTTGTGCCCGCAGGGCTCATCATATAAATCGCGATCAAAACCAACAGGTTGTTGACGTGAACCAGAAAGGTTGGCGGCGCCCAAACATGGATGAAGTCGGTCATGCGATACCCGAAGATCATCAGAAGGATCGACGCGACCAAAGCCAGGGCAACAGCGCCTTTACCCGCGTCACCCATTGCGGCGCGGCGTTCAGGTGCCACACGTTTGAACAGATGCGCCCCCCACCACAGCGCCACACCCAAGATCAGAAGAACAAAGCCCATGCTGGCCTACCCCGCTTGCAAAGCTAATATCGCCTCTGCTTTTGCCAGAATTTCGCGGGCAGTTACAACGTGCAGATTTTCGACAATCTTGCCATCGACAACGGCGACCCCTTGGCCAAGCGCCTCGGCCTCTTCAAAGGCCGAGATCTGGCGGCGAGCCAGGTCGATCTCGTGATCCGATGGCGCGAAGGCAGTATTTGCCACTTCGACCTGGGCCGGGTGGATCAGCGTTTTGCCATCAAAGCCCATATCACGGCCCTGGGCACATTCGAAAGCCAGACCTTCGACATCCTTGAAGGCGTTGTAAACACCGTCGATGATAATCAGCCCTTCGGCCTTGGCGGCCAGCAAGCACAGCCCTAACGAGGACATCATAGGCAGGCGATCTGGGCGGAAGCGGGTTTGCAACTCTTTCGCCAGATCATTTGTTCCCATCACGAATCCGGCCATCAGCGGATGCGCGGCGATTTCTGCCGCGTTCAGCATTCCACGCGGCGTTTCCATCATGGCCCAGATCGGCAGATCTCCGGTGATCGCAGCCAGCGCATCCACGTCAGCCGCCGAATTCACCTTAGGCAACAGGACTACGTCGGCATCCATTTCGCGCGCAGCCTCGGCATCCGCACGGCCCCATTCGGTGTCCAACCCGTTTATCCGGACAATCTTGACGCGTGACTCGTAACCTCCGGCAGCCAAGGCCGCCTTAAGCGTTTCGCGCGCATTGTCCTTTTCGTCGGCCGCGACCGCATCTTCCAGATCGAAGATGATTGCATCTACCGGCAGAATGCGGGCCTTTTCCAAAGCCCTCTCCCGGGACCCAGGGATATAGAGAACCGAACGATAGGGGCGCTGACGAGGATCCATGGACCACTCCCATTGAAATAAAGTTGCGCGGAATGGGGCATTTTTTACCGGAAAGTTCAAGCCCAAAATTGCCGCACCGCAGCAAACAGGGCGCAACGTGCTTTGCCTTAACTGAATTTCGGCCCCTACGCCGCACCCTGACCAGCAGAGGGAACCGAAAGGATTCGGGATGCGAAAGACAATGTTCAAGATGACGATGGGACTTGGGATCATGGTTCTGGCGGCACAACAGGTACAGGCCCAGGGGCAAAACTGCGCACCGCGAGAGGATGTGCTAAGAAGGTTGACCGACACTTATGGCGAAACGCGCAGGGGCTTTGGTCTGGCCCAGCAAGGCGCAGTCATGGAACTTTTCGCCTCAGCTCAAAGCGGCAGCTGGACCATCACGGTGACCTTGCCCAACGGGGTCACCTGCCTCGTCGCTTCGGGGCAAGCTTTTGAGGCTGTAGCCGAAGCGCTGCCCCCGAACGCCTGATCAGGTAAGTGCGTCCCAGATCAGTTTACTGCCTGTGAGGGTCAGCAGCACATAAGCAATTCCAAAGAACAGGCGTTCGGACAACATGAAATGTGCGCGGACGCCCAGCCACGCACCGAGAACAGCAAACGGTGTTAACAGCATATCGGCCCATGCCGTCTGCCACGTGAACATGCCCAGATAAGCGTAGGGTACAAACTTCGCGATATTAATCACCCAGAAAACCAATACCGTACTGGCTTGAAACTCGGTCTTTGTCAGCCGTTGGGACAACAGGTAAACGGCAGCTGGAGGGCCTCCGGCATGGCTGACGAAGCTGGTGAAGCCCGCGACCAGCCCTGCAAACAGGCCAGCGGAGGGTGGCAACCGTCTGGCAAACCCGCGCACCCAGCCTTTTGACTGTGCGATGTGCCAGATCACGAACCCGACCGAGATGCCGCCGATCAGCAGGCGCAGCAGGTCATCATCCGTTGAGCGGTAAAGCCATGCCCCCATTGCCACACCGGGTACAGCACCCAGGATCAGCAGGCGCGCATCCCTCCAGCTCCACCGCTTCCAATAAGGGCCCAAAGTGGCCACATCGATCACCATCAGAATCGGCAGCATCAGGGCCAGGGCCTGCCCGGGCGTTAGGATCAAGGCCAGAATCGATGATGACGCAAAAGCCACGCCCGAGCCGAAACCGCCCTTTGAGATACCCGCAAATATCACCGCCGGGATCGCCACTGCAAAAAACATCAGGTTCAATTCAAACATGCACCGGTCCCGGTTTTGGCTTGTCTCAAAGGCCCTTTAGCGCAACCACATGGGGTCTCGCAAACGGTATGCGGTTGTATGCCACGTCGCAGAACTCTTGCCTAATGCCGTTTTAGCGACTAGCACAGCCGCGATTTCAAAACCGACCGGAGATATTCCAAATGGCCAGACCCAAGATTGCGCTGATCGGCGCGGGGAACATCGGCGGCACGCTTGCGCATCTTGCAGCTGTCAAAGAACTGGGTGACGTTGTCCTGTTTGACATTGCTGACGGATTGCCACAGGGCAAGGCGCTCGACATCGCCGAATCCGGCCCGTCCGAAGGCTTTGACGCTTCGATGAAAGGTACCAGCGACTATGCCGATATCGCTGGCGCGGATGTCTGCATCGTGACCGCAGGCGTAGCCCGCAAACCGGGCATGAGCCGCGATGACCTGCTGGGCATCAACCTGAAAGTCATGAAGTCGGTCGGCGAAGGTATCGCAGCGCATGCGCCCGATGCGTTCGTGATCTGCATCACCAACCCTCTGGACGCCATGGTCTGGGCGCTGCGCGAATTCTCGGGCCTGCCGCACAACAAAGTCTGCGGCATGGCTGGCGTGCTGGATTCAGCACGTTTCGCGCATTTCCTGTCGGAAGAGTTCAACGTCTCGATGCGCGATGTAACCGCGTTCGTATTGGGCGGACATGGCGACACCATGGTGCCGTCGGTTCGTTATTCGACCGTTGCCGGTATCCCGCTGCCTGATCTGGTTGAAATGGGCTGGACCTCGCAAGAAAAGCTGGATGCCATCGTACAGCGCACCCGTGATGGTGGCGCGGAAATCGTAGGCCTGCTGAAAACCGGGTCGGCTTATTACGCGCCCGCCACTTCGGCGATCGAAATGGCCGAAGCCTATCTGAAAGACCAGAAGCGTGTTCTGCCTTGTGCGGCGTACTGCAGCGGTGAATTAGGCGTTAACGGCCTTTATGTCGGGGTGCCGACGGTCATCGGCGCTGGTGGCGTCGAGCGCATCGTAAACATCAAGTTGAACGAAGACGAGCAAGCCGGTTTCGACAATTCGGTCAACGCCGTGAAAGGCCTGATCGAGGCATGCAAAGGCATCGACAGTTCACTGGCGTAAAACTGCCAGACAATCTGAATTTGAGACCGGCCCAATTATGGGCCGGTTTTCATTTGCCACCGCGGAATCCGGCCGCATATGTTGGCGCAAACGTCGCAAATCCCTTTTTTCGAATGTGATTTCAAAAAACTGTGCAGGATTATCGAATCAATTGATGACACTCGAGCTTTTGTGATCACACCCTAAAAACCCGTGATCACAAATGCTGAAAATCTTCGGCAATTTCCCGTCACAGGTCAAAAAACCCTTTAAATTTACCCGCTAGACACGCCTATAACGGTTAAACGCAGTCAGACGGGACAATTTCGATGAACATTCACGAATATCAGGCCAAGGCTCTTCTTCGCAGCTACGGCGCTCCGGTCTCCGATGGTCGCGCCGTGCTGCGCGCCGAGGAAGCCAAAACCGCAGCCGGTGAGCTGGATGGGCCGCTTTGGGTCGTCAAGGCGCAGATACACGCGGGTGGCCGTGGCAAAGGATCCTTCAAAGAAGCCGACGCTGGTGAAAAAGGCGGTGTCCGTCTGACGAAATCGGTCGAGGAAGCGGCCGAAGAAGCCAAGAAGATGCTGGGTCGCACTCTGGTCACCCATCAGACGGGTCCGGCAGGCAAGCAGGTCAACCGCATCTATATCGAAGCCGGTTCCGGCATCGAGCGTGAGTTGTACCTGGCCCTGCTGGTAGATCGTCAGACCAGCCGTATCTCGTTTGTCTGCTCGACCGAAGGCGGTATGGACATCGAAGAAGTCGCCGCCGCGACGCCCGAGAAAATCCTGTCCTTCTCGGTTGACCCCGCCACCGGCTACCAACCCTACCACGGTCGCCGCATCGCATTTTCGCTGGGGCTCGAGGGCGCGCAGGTCAAGCAATGTGTCAGGCTTATGGGCATCCTCTACAAAGCCTTCGTCGAGAAGGATATGGAGATGCTCGAGATCAACCCGCTGATCGTATCCGACAGCGGCGACCTGAAAGTGCTGGATGCCAAAGTTGGCTTTGACGGCAACGCGGTCTACCGCCACCCGGATATCGCTGAACTGCGCGACACGACCGAGGAAGACCCCAAGGAACTGGAAGCCAGCAAATACGACCTGAACTACATCGCACTGGACGGTGAGATCGGCTGTATGGTCAACGGTGCCGGTCTGGCGATGGCCACGATGGACATCATCAAGCTTTATGGGGCCGAGCCTGCCAACTTCCTCGACGTGGGCGGCGGTGCGACCAAAGAGAAGGTGACCGAAGCATTCAAGATCATCACCTCGGACCCGCAGGTCAAAGGTATTCTGGTCAACATCTTCGGCGGCATCATGCGCTGTGATGTTATCGCAGAGGGCGTGGTGGCTGCGGTGAAAGAGGTCGGGCTGCAAGTTCCGCTGGTCGTGCGTCTGGAAGGCACCAATGTCGAGAAAGGCAAAGAGATCATCAACAATTCGGGTCTGGACGTGATCGCGGCGGACAACCTGAAAGACGGTGCCGAGAAGATCGTGAAGGCGGTTAAGGGTTGAGCAGAGTGGGAGGAAGATTTGCAGAAATGCAAACCTTCCTCTGTCCTCGGGATGAGTATCACTTTCAAAGGCCGATTGAATGAATTTCCAGAAGATCTCCTTGGCAACCGCAATTCTTTTAGCTGGTTGCACGAACGCGCCGGTAACACGAAGCAGTGCAATTGAAGAAGCGAGTGTGCTGTTTGAAACGGTCTGCATGGCCAGCTTGGGTAATCCTTCTCAAGCAACTCAAACGCTGGAGAACTCAGGCCTTGAACGTATTTCTAACACGTCCGAGGGAGGAACTCGGTTCTTCAGTGAGCCGAATTGGATCTATGCAGTCACCGGAACCAGAACTTCTGATTTTGGAGCCAGGGGCAGGGTCGAGTATGACTACTGCTATATAGCGTCGAAAAACCTAACTTCCACTGACGTAGAAGAAATACAAAAGCGGATGGCTGCAAAGCACATCGATGGTTCATCTACTTATCAGACGACCAGAAGCTCTTCGAGAACTACGCTGAGAGCCGACAAACCCATTGCAGGGCGAAATGTCTACATCGTCTCCGGGCAACCTCCGAAACAACCCGCTGGACAGCAATACTCGTCCATCGAACTTCAACAGATAAGATAGCAAGCGAAGGAGCCACTAAAATGGCAGTCCTCATCGACGAAAATACCAAAGTGATCTGTCAGGGCTTTACCGGCTCGCGGACCGGATCGCTGTTGGTGCAGGCTGCCTGATCTCACTGGAATCGTAACCCCATGACCATCCCTATCTTCCTCATAGGCCTAGAACGCGCCACCGGGCGGGCGCGTTTGATGGCGCAGGAGCTGCAAAAGGCAGGCCTGTCGGCAACGCGCATCAACGCTGTTGATTGCGACGCCGCCACCCGTGAGGAATTCCTGCGTGAATGCCGGTCTGAGGGACCTTGGGGTTATTTCCATACCAAGGACATGGCCTGCACCCTCAGTCACGCCAAAGCGTGGGAGGCCGTTGTCGCCTCTGGCGCGGAGCAGGCTTTGATACTTGAGGATGATGTTTTCCTGTCGCCAGAACTGGCGGATTGGTTGAACGATGCATCCTGGTGGCCAGAGGATGCCGATATCGTGCGGTTCGAACGCTGGCGCAGCACAAAGCTTTACCTCGCACTTGAGCGCAAAAGCTCATCCCATCTGGGTCGGGAACTGCGCCTGATGCACTCACGCCACCCCGGCGGTGCCGCATATGCGTTGACCCGGCAAGCGGCAGAACACTTTCTGGCGCAAAAGCCCTATGACATCACGCTGGATGGCCTGTTGTTCAACCCGTCAGCCTCGGCTGCGGCGCGTCGGGTCAATGTCTATCAGGTGGTTCCTGCGATGGTCGAGCAAGGCAACGAAGCGCCGGGCGAAATCCAGATGGGTTTCCCCCGCGCACGCCCTACGGGCTGGCCGCTGGTCCGACAAAAAATCAGGCGCGGTATCGCCGAAATCAGCAGCGGCCTGCGCACGATGGCCGATCTGGCCCTTGGTCGCGCCACGCTTCAGAAAATCACCTATGCGCCGCAGGTTCTTCCAGCGGCTGAACCCTATCAATCCCACACCGCCTAGAGAAAGGGACAAAATGGCAGTCCTCATCGATGAAAACACCAAAGTGATCTGTCAGGGCTTTACCGGCTCGCAAGGTACATTCCACAGCGAACAGGCTATTGCCTATGGCACCAAGATGGTCGGCGGCGTGACCCCCGGCAAAGGCGGGATGGAGCATCTGGGCCTGCCCGTGTTCAACTCGGTCCACGAGGCCAAGCACGTGACCGAAGCCAACGCATCGGTGATCTACGTACCGCCCCCATTCGCGGCGGACTCGATCCTCGAAGCGATTGATGCCGAGATGGAAGTGATTGTCTGCATCACCGAAGGTATCCCGGTTCTGGACATGATGAAGGTAAAACGCGCGCTGGAAGGCAGCAAGTCGCGCCTGATCGGCCCGAACTGCCCCGGTGTCATCACGCCTGACGCCTGCAAGATCGGCATCATGCCCGGCCACATTCACAAACGCGGGAGCGTGGGTGTCGTTTCCCGCTCGGGTACGCTTACTTATGAAGCCGTGAAACAGACAACGGATGTAGGACTGGGCCAGTCCACCTGTGTGGGCATTGGCGGCGACCCGATCAAAGGGACTGAGCATATCGACGTGCTGGAATGGTTCCTGGCAGATGACGAGACCACTTCGATCATCATGATTGGCGAAATCGGCGGCTCGGCCGAGGAAGAGGCTGCGCAGTTCCTGGCCGATGAGGCCAAGAAAGGCCGCAAAAAGCCGGTTGCAGGCTTCATCGCAGGCCGCACAGCCCCTCCGGGCCGCCGCATGGGCCACGCGGGTGCGATTGTCGCCGGTGGCAAGGGCGGTGCCGAGGACAAGATCGAAGCCATGCGCTCGGCCGGTATCGTCGTGGCCGAAAGCCCGGCGCAGCTGGGAGAGGCTGTGTTGGAAGCGATTGGGTAAGTGATGGCTGCCGGTCGCACATGTGTGCAGAGGGCAGCGCCCGACTGCGGGTGGGTGCAACGCACCCGCCCATGGGGCGGTCGGGCGCTGCCCCGGCAGTGCCGCCGAGTAAGTGAGTGTTAATGGGGCCGAAACAAGCCATATCGACTGGTATTCGAAAAGCACTCGTCTTTTCAGGCAGGGCTACGCGAGCCGAGTTTTGGTGGTTCGGACCATTGGCGGCTATGCTGCCAATAATTGTAACTCTGCATCTTGACTGGCGTGTTTCCTTCGGCTGGGGAATCGGGCGGTTAATAGTAGTGATGGCAACCTCTATCCCTTTGCTCGCGGCTATGAGCCGACGGTTACAAGATACTGGAGAAGATGGTCATCAGGCCCTGTATCCTTTCATGCCAATTATACTCATCTGGATTGGGCACCAGGTCTTCTTGTTGTTCAGTTTATTGATAGGTGGGCCAATTTTGTGGCTGATCTTGGCATTCCTGACCCTTGGGCCGATGTTTCTAGCGGCACTCGTCGCGAGTGTGATGGTAACAGCAAATATCATCGGAATGATGCTTGTCGCGTCTGAGCCGGGGAGCAACCGGTTTGGTGTGCCAAATGGAGAAGTGACCGCATGACCTTCTCCGACGCCATACGCACCTGCTTCTCCAAGTTCTTCACCTTTTCGGGCCGTGCTTCGCGGCCCGAATACTGGTTCTTTTTTCTGTTCATCGTGATCTGGAACATCATTGCCGGGATCATCGACTGGCAGTTCTTCACGCAGGTCGCGGTGACGGAAACCGAAACCTCGAAATCCGTGTCGACCACGTCCTCGCAACCGGTGCAGGGCATCGTCAGCCTGATCGTCTTCTTTCCCCATCTGGCAGTTGCTTTCCGGCGGATGCATGATACCGGTCGCAGCGGGCTGTATGCTCTGCTGCCGATCCTGTTGATCCTTGGCGCCGGAGCCGTGCTCGTTTTCGGTATCGGCCTGGCCTCTCATTTCCAGCATGGTGGCAGGCTGGATATCCTGTTTACCCGCGCCACGTTGCTCATCGTTCTTCCGACACTACTGGTACTGGTCGTGTCGCCCCTCCTGGTTCTATGGTGGCTGACACGCCCCAGCCAGCCAGGCACCAATCAATACGGTCCCAACCCAACAGAGGTAGCCCTATGACCGAACATTCGCCCAATTCCGCCTTTCATGCCTCAAGCTTCATGCAGGGGCATAATGCCGAATATCTGGAGCAGCTTTATGCGCAATACACAAAGAACCCCGGTGCGGTGGATGCCGCATGGGGCGCGTTCTTTGATGCCATGGGCGATGATGCCCCCGATGTTCAACGCGAAGCCGAAGGTCCGTCCTGGGCGCGCACCGACTGGCCGCCGATGCCAGCAGACGACCTGACTGGTGCGCTGACTGGTGAATGGGCCGAGATTGACGCCAAAGCGGCGGGCAAGAAGATCAAGGACAAGGCGGCTGAAAAAGGGGCTGAGGTCAGCGACGATCAGATCAAACGCGCCGTGCTGGACAGTTTGCGAGCACTGATGCTGATCCGGGCCTATCGCATCCGGGGCCATCTGGCCGCGGATCTGGACCCGCTGGGCATGCGTGCTGCCAGCACACATCCTGAGCTGGACCCGAAGACTTACGGTTTCACCGATGCCGACATGGATCGCCCGATCTTTATCGACAACGTGCTGGGATTGCAGGTCGCTTCGATGCGGCAGATCGTTGAAATCGTGAAACGTACATATTGCGGCACCTTCGCACTGCAATACATGCATATCTCGAACCCGGAAGAGGCCGCCTGGCTGAAAGAACGGATCGAGGGCTATGGCAAGGAAATCCAGTTCACCAAGGAAGGCCGCAAGGCGATCCTGAACAAGATGGTCGAGGCCGAGGGTTTCGAGAAGTTCCTGCACGTCAAGTACATGGGCACCAAGCGGTTCGGTCTGGACGGTGGCGAGGCGCTTATCCCGGCGATGGAACAGATCATCAAGCGCGGTGGAGCGCTTGGCCTTAGTGACATCGTCATCGGGATGCCGCACCGGGGTCGCCTGAACATTCTGGCCAACGTGATGGGCAAGCCTTATCGCGCGATTTTCAACGAATTCCAGGGCGGTAGCTTCAAGCCCGAAGACGTGGATGGCTCTGGCGACGTGAAATATCACCTCGGCGCCTCCAGCGATCGCGAATTCGATGGCAACAGTGTGCACCTGTCACTGACCGCCAACCCCTCTCACCTTGAGGCGGTAAACCCGGTGGTTCTGGGTAAGGTCCGCGCCAAGCAGGACCAACTGGGCGATACAGATCGCACAAGGGTCATGGCCATTTTGCTGCACGGTGACGCGGCCTTTGCCGGTCAGGGTGTGGTGGCCGAAGGCTTTGGCCTGTCAGGCCTGAAAGGGCACAGAACCGGCGGCACCATGCATATCGTGGTGAACAACCAGATCGGGTTCACTACCGCGCCGCATTTCAGCCGCTCGAGCCCCTATCCCACCGATATCGCGCTGATGGTCGAGGCCCCGATCTTCCATGTGAACGGCGACGACCCCGAGGCGGTTGTTCACGCCGCGAAAGTGGCGACCGAGTTCCGCCAGAAGTTCCATAAAGACGTGGTTCTGGACATCTTCTGCTATCGCCGGTTTGGCCATAACGAGGGCGATGAGCCCATGTTCACCAACCCGATCATGTACAAGAAGATCAAAACCCATAAAACTACGCTTTCCTTGTACACCGAGCGGCTGGTCAAGGACGGGCTGATCCCCGAGGGTGAGATCGAAGATATGAAGGCCGCTTTTCAGGCCCACCTGAACGACGAGTTCGAGGCCGGGAAAGACTATAAACCCAACAAGGCCGACTGGCTGGATGGGCGCTGGTCGCATCTGGACAAGAACAAGGATGATTATGTCCGGGGTGAAACAGCGATCTCGGCAGAGACACTGGCGGAAATCGGAGCCGCGCTGACCAAGGCTCCTGACGATTTCGCAATGCACAAAACTGTTGAGCGGTTGCTGGAACATAAAAAACAGATGTTCGAGACTGGTGCAGGCTTCGACTGGGCCACGGGCGAGGCACTGGCGTTTGGCTCGTTGCTGACCGAAGGATATCCTGTGCGTCTGGCCGGACAGGATGCAACACGGGGCACCTTCAGCCAGCGTCACTCTGGGTTTGTTCATCAGGAAACCGAAGAACGGTATTACCCGCTTAACAACATCCGTGCCGGGCAATCCCAATACGATGTCATCGACTCGATGCTGTCGGAATACGCGGTGCTGGGTTTCGAATACGGCTATTCGCTAGCAGAACCGAACGCTCTGGTTCTGTGGGAGGCGCAGTTCGGCGACTTTGCCAACGGTGCGCAGATCATGTTCGACCAGTTTATCAGCTCGGGCGAAAGCAAGTGGCTGCGGATGTCCGGTCTTGTCACACTGCTGCCGCATGGCTTTGAAGGGCAAGGCCCGGAACACTCGTCAGCGCGTCTGGAACGGTTCCTGCAAATGTGCGGTCAGGACAATTGGATCGTGGCGAACTGTACGACACCCGCGAACTATTTCCACATCCTGCGCCGTCAGTTGCACCGTACTTTCCGGAAACCGCTGATCCTGGTGACACCGAAGTCGCTGCTGCGTCACAAGCTGGCCGTCAGCACGGCGGACGACTTCACCACAGGCTCCAGCTTCCACCGGGTGCTGTGGGATGACGCGCAGAAGGGCAACTCTGACACCAAGCTGGTGGCCGATGACAAGATCAAGCGCGTCGTCATGTGTTCCGGCAAGGTCTATTTCGACCTGCTGGAGGAACGCGACGCGCGTGGCATCGACGACATCTACCTGATGCGGATCGAACAATTCTATCCGTTCCCGGCACATTCACTGATCAACGAACTCGAACGGTTCAAGAATGCCGAGATGGTCTGGTGTCAGGAAGAGCCCAAGAACCAGGGTGCGTGGACCTTTATCGAACCCAACATCGAATGGGTCCTGTCCCGTATCGATGCAAAACACACTCGCCCGACCTATGCCGGTCGCGCCACATCGGCCTCGCCCGCAACGGGGCTGGCCAGCCAACACAAAGCCCAACAAGAAGCGCTGGTTAACGAAGCGCTGAGCATTGAAGGAAAGTAAGCGATGACGATTGAAGTTCGTGTTCCCACGCTTGGCGAATCGGTCACCGAAGCCACAGTTGCAACCTGGTTCAAAAAGCCCGGTGATGCGGTCGCCATGGATGAGATGCTGTGTGAGCTGGAGACAGACAAGGTCACCGTCGAGGTTCCTTCGCCGGCAGCGGGTGTCATGGGTGAAATCGTGGCAGCCGAAGGCGAAACCGTCGGTGTTGACGCCTTGCTGGCAACGATTGCGGCGGGCGAAGGCGCAGCCCCGGCGCCAGCCGCAGCCCCGGCAGCGGCACCTGCCGCATCAGGTGGGTCGGTTGACGTGATGGTTCCGACACTTGGTGAGTCTGTGACGGAGGCAACCGTTTCGACCTGGTTCAAGAAGGTTGGCGACAACGTCGCGCAGGATGAGATGCTGTGCGAATTGGAAACCGATAAAGTCTCGGTTGAAGTTCCCGCACCGACTTCGGGTGTTCTTGCGGAAATCGTTGCTCCAGAAGGATCGACCGTGGATGCGGCTGCCAAGCTGGCCGTCATCACCGGAGCTGCCGCTGGTGCAGCAGCCGCGCCGGCACAGGCAGCAGCGGCGGCGCCCGCAGCAACAAGCACCGGAAAAGACGTCGCAAACGCACCGTCCGCCCAGAAAGCAATGGCCGAAGCCGGACTGTCGGCTGATCAGGTCACCGGAACAGGCCGCGACGGTCGCATCATGAAGGAAGACGTAGCCAAAGCCGTTGCAGCAGTTTCAGCCCCGGTACCTGCGGCGGCTGCGCCCGCCCCTGTGGCCCAAGCCCCACGCGCCCCTGTGGCTGCCGAGGACGAGACCCGCGAAGAACGCGTGCGGATGACCCGCCTGCGCCAAACCATTGCCAAACGTCTCAAGGACGCACAAAACACCGCTGCGATCCTGACCACCTACAACGAGGTGGACATGACCGAGGTCATGGCCCTGCGCAATCAGTACAAAGACCAGTTCGAGAAGAAGCATGGTGTGCGTCTGGGCTTTATGTCCTTCTTCACCAAGGCCTGCTGCCACGCGCTGAAAGAAGTGCCCGAGGTCAATGCCGAGATTGATGGAACCGACATCGTCTACAAGAACTTCGTGCATATGGGCGTTGCCGCCGGTACGCCGCAGGGTCTGGTCGTTCCCGTGATCCGTGATGCCGACAGCATGTCCTTTGCCGCGATCGAAAAAGCCATCGCCGAAAAGGGCAAGCGCGCCCGTGACGGCAAGCTGAGCATGGCTGAGATGCAGGGTGGCACCTTCACCATCTCGAACGGTGGTGTCTATGGTTCGCTGATGTCCTCGCCGATCCTGAACCCTCCTCAGTCGGGTATTCTGGGCATGCACAAGATCCAGGACCGCCCGATGGTCATCAATGGTGAGATCAAGATCCGCCCGATGATGTATCTGGCCCTGTCGTATGACCACCGGATTGTCGATGGCAAAGGTGCCGTTACCTTCCTCGTTCGTGTGAAAGAGGCGCTGGAAGATCCGCGCCGCCTGCTGATGGACCTGTAAGCATGGCAACGCATGTCCTTTGGCAAGCCGACGTGGCCGATTTCAACGCCTGGCTGAAAGTGTTCCGCGAGGACAAACCGATGCGCAAGGCCGCGGGTATCCGCGACCTGCATGTCTGGCGCGACCCCAACCAAAAAGACCACGCCATCGCGATGTTCGAGGTTACAAACCTGGACAAGGCCAAAGCCTTCTTTGGTTCCGAAGAATTGGCGATGCATCACGAGCGGGGCGGAATTGCCCATATCTCGATCAAGCTGCTGGAACCTGTTTGACAATGACTATTTCCGACCCGCCAAATCGGGTCGGGGAAGCGCCGGAACGTCCGGTCGATTTAGGAGAATGTAATGGCAAATTATGACGTCATCGTAATCGGCGCCGGGCCCGGCGGCTATGTCTGCGCGATCCGCTGCGCTCAACTGGGTTTGAAAACCGCCGTGGTCGAAGGGCGCGAAACACTGGGCGGTACTTGCCTGAACGTGGGCTGCATTCCCTCCAAGGCGCTGCTGCATGCCAGCCATCAGCTGCACGAGGCCGAGCATAACTTTGCCAAGATGGGCCTGAAGGGCAAAGCGCCTTCAGTCGATTGGAAGCAGATGCAGGCCTACAAGGACGAGGTCATCGACGGCAACACCAAAGGCATCGAATTTCTGTTCAAGAAGAACAAGATCGACTGGCTGAAAGGCTGGGGATCAATCCCAGCCGCAGGTCAGGTCAAGGTGGGTGATGAGGTCCACGAGACCAAGAACATTATCATCGCCTCTGGATCGGAACCATCTTCTCTGCCCGGTGTTGAAGTTGATGAGAAGGTTGTCGTGACTTCAACCGGTGCTTTGTCGCTGAACAAAGTCCCGAAGAAAATGGTTGTGATCGGCGCGGGTGTGATCGGGCTGGAACTGGGATCGGTTTACAGCCGCCTGGGCGCCGAGGTGACGGTGATCGAGTTCCTCAAGGAGATCACGCCGGGCATGGACCCTGAGGTGCAAAAAACCTTCCAGCGCATTCTCAAGAAACAGGGCCTGACCTTTATCATGGGTGCAGCGGTGCAGAAAACCGAAGCGACCAAGACCAAGGCCAAAGTTACCTACAAGCTGCTCAAAGACGACAGTGAACATGTGATCGACGCCGACACTGTGCTGGTTGCCACAGGCCGCAAACCCTATTCGGATGGTCTGGGGCTGGACGCTTTGGGCGTCGAGATGACCCAACGTGGTCAGATCAAGGTTGGTGCCGACTGGCAGACCAACGTGCCGGGCATCTATGCAATTGGCGACGTGACCGAAGGCCCGATGCTGGCACACAAGGCCGAAGACGAAGGAATGGCCGCTGCCGAACAGGTTGCAGGCAAGCACGGTCATGTGAACTATGGCGTGATTCCGGGCGTGATCTACACTTGGCCAGAAGTCGCGAATGTCGGTGAAACCGAAGCGACGCTCAAGGAACAAGGTCGTGCCTATAAGGTCGGCAAGTTCATGTTCATGGGCAATGGGCGTGCCAAGGCGAATTTTGCGGCTGACGGGTTCGTCAAGATTCTGGCCGACAGGGAAACCGATCGCATTCTGGGTGCCCATATCATCGGCCCGGGCGCAGGTGATCTGATCCACGAGGTTTGTGTGGCGATGGAATTCGGTGCTTCTGCCGAGGATTTGGCGCTCACCTGCCACGCGCATCCGACGTATTCCGAAGCGGTGCGCGAGGCTGCCCTGGCCTGCGGAGACGGCCCGATCCACAGCTAACACCCCTGACCCCTGCGGCGATCAGCTTGCCGGGGTCAGCCATGCATCCAGATATGTTTCCAGTCTGTCTGTGAACGTTGTCGCTGAATGCAGCGCGCAATACTGTAAGGACATGGCCTGAATGGCAAAGGCCTGCACGCCTTCTGCCAACAGCTCGGATGGTACATCCTTGCGTACCTCTGCGGTTTCAAGCCACATCATCACGACCCGGAAATACCGTTCAAAACAATAGGCAATCGGCCCAATATCTGCGATTGCCGTTGCCCCCGAGTATCTGATCAACAGATCGAACACGTACCGTTCGGATGTCATGAATTCGTGGACCGGTTCCAGCGAAGCGATAATCTCTGGTACCGTTTTGGGTGGGGTACCGGATCGGGCCTGATCCAGGCAAGCATTCAGCTTGTCCGCTATCAAGATTTCCATCAGCGCATCCTTGTCGCGGAAGTGTGCAAAGAAGGTCCCCTTGGCAACACCCGCGGCCTTTACAACTTCATCCACCCGCAAGGCTTCATATCCGCCATGTCGGAAAACCTCTTCCGCAGCTGATAGAAGCTTGGCGCGGGTCTTGATGGTACGTTTCTGGATCGTTTTTTGCATAACGCCCAATCGCACATTTTTTGACCGTGGTCAAATTTAATATTGACCGCGGTCATTTTTTGATTCTATAACTGACCGCGGTCATTTTTAGGAGAACCCCGATGCACCCCAAGAAAATCCTCATCCTCGATGGACATCCGGCAGAAAGCAGCTTGTCACGCACATTCGCAGAAACCTATGGCGAGGCAGCCCGCAAAAACGGACATGATGTCCGAATAGTCCATCTGAGCGACCTGCAATTCGATTTTGATTTCGGTCAGGGCAACTATCACGACTTCAAGCCGCTTGAACCGGTTCTGGAACAAGTGTTGCAGGACTTCGAATGGAGCGACCATCTGGTCCTGACCACACCTATGTGGTGGGGCGGGCTGCCTGCAAAACTCAAGGGATTGATTGACCGGATGTTCATACCGGGGCGGACATTCGACACCCGAAACACGACGATGGCTGGCCTGCCAGCCCCGATGCTGACCGGACGCACGGCACGCGTTATCCTGACCTCAGATACGCCGGGCTGGTTCATGCGCCTGATGTACAGGCAAGCGCTTATTCGACAGGTTCGGGGCCAGATCCTCGGGTTTGTTGGCTTCAAACCAACGCGATTCACTTACTTTGCAGGCGCAAGCTATCCCAAACCGGGCAGCGTTGATCGCTGGATCAAAAAGGTGTCCAGAATCGGAGCCGCCGCAGCTTGACTGAACAACCGTCCGCTACCTACCACATTGTTTTGGCGGCGCGTGCAGCCCAGTCTTTGTCATATTGCGCGCCGCCCTCTTCACCCTCTGACGCCTCCGACAAAAGCTGCCCAATCGTCGGAAGGTCCTTGCTTTCGTCGCCACAAGTCCAAGTGCGGGCGCGCATCAGTGCACGCGCGCACTGACTGTAAATCTCGTCAATCTGCACGACGATAACCGTCGCCGGAACCTTGCCAGCCTTTTCGAACTGGTTGCGCAATGCCGCGTCTGCGGTCAATCGGGCTGTTCCGTTAACCCGAACGACATTGTCAGAACCCGGCACAAAGAACATCAGCGAAACGCGCGGGTCCCGAACAATGTTGCGCAAGCTGTCCAGGCGGTTGTTTCCCCGCCAGTCAGGCAGCGCCAGTGTTTTTGGGTTCAATTCGCGCACAACAGCACCGTCGTCCCCACGTGGGCTTCCGTCCACACCCTCGGGACCAACTGTACTGAGAACACAAAGGCGCGCGGCTTCAATCCACTTGCGATAGAGCGGAGTTAAGTGTCGAACGACCTTTCGCAACGAAGCAGCACCCGGCGTTCCGTACAACGCCTCGAGATCTTCTACTTTTTCAATGAATTCCATCAGGATCAAACCCCACTTCGCGCATCAATTCGTTCGAGCGTGTTTCGATGACTTCCTCCAACCGCGCGAGGAACTCATCGCGGGCAACACCTGGTTTGATCGGCTCCAGAAAATCTACAATGGCAAGGCCGGGCTTACGCATCACGCCTGTGCGGGGCCAGAACACGCCAGCATTCGTAGCAACCGGAACACATGGAAAACCAAGGCCTTCATACAGGACCGCTGTACCAACCTTGTAGGGTTTCTTTACTCCCGGTGCCACACGCGTGCCCTGCGGATAGATCACCAGCTGACCGGGTTCGGAAAACTCTTTTGAGACGTCCTTGACCATTTTTGCCACAGCCGCACCGCGCTTGCCGCGATTGACCGGGATACAGCCAAGGCGTCGTGCATACATGCCAATGACCGGTGTGAACAACAGCTCGCGCTTCATGATAAACTTGCCGTGCGGAATGGCGTCGAAAATCATGATGATATCAAGGAACGACTGATGTTTGGCCCCGATGACCACTTCATTCGTTGGGGCATTGCCCCGCACCTCACAGCGAATACCAACCATCCACCGGGCCAGCCACATGGTGCTTTTGGCGTAGGTTTTGCACGCTTTCAGGGCACCGTTTTTGGAAAACAGCGCATAAGGCAGAAACGCGATGCCAAGGATCAGCATCCAGGCATAGATCACAATCATGAAGATGAGGGAACGAACCCACTGAATTGCCATCAACATCAGGAAAGCTCCTTCAACTTGCGTCGGGCCGCGGCCCATGTGGCAACAAAGGCAACGGCTGCCCCAAGGACGGGGATAAGAACCGGCAATACCCAGTCTTTGCCCTGAAATCCAACTCCGGTCAGAAACCCGCCCGCGTCCGAAGCTTCGGGCAAAAGCAAGACACCTGTCATTCCCAGCAGGGTACCAACCGAGGCGCCGAAAAACGCGCGATAGGTAAACCGCCGTACAAAAGCACCGGCGATGAAACCATCCTGTGCGCCAACCAATCGCAGGACCTCGATAATCTGCGCATTGGCCGCAAGCGATGCGTTGGCCGCAAGAGTAATCATCGCAGCGGTCGCGCCACCGATCAGCAGGATTGATATCCATCCCAGACGACGCAGGGACATCGCTGCATCGACCAGCGGTTCGCGCCATCGCGTATGATCATCCAGAACCGCGCCCGGTACCTCAGCCCCCAATCGCAATCGCAGCCCGAGCGCATCCAGTCCCGGTTCGCCCTCGATGATCTCAATCAGCTGCGGGATTGGCAAAGTATCCAACGGCAGGTCCGGCCCGAACCATGGTGCCAGCAACGCGGCTTGTTCATCTGCGCTAAGCGCACGGGCAGACGCGACACCGGGTGTCTGGCTGAGGACGGTCAATGCCGCTTTTGTCTGGGCAGCAAGCTGCTCGGCCGGTGCGTTGATGCGTAAGGTTGCAGCGCCCGCCAGTTCCGAGGCCCACCGATCCGCGATGCGGCCAGAGGCGAGGGACAAAGCCAAAGCAAAAACAGCAAGAAATGCCATAGCACCAGCGACAAACAGCGTCAGATGCGCGGTGTAGCCGGTTGGTGGAACAACGCGGTCAGCACGGGTATCGCCGCGCAGCAGGTTTTGGATATCAGCCCCAGTCACAGATCTGCCCCCGCCAGATGCAGCTTTCGCTGCGAAATCCGCAAAACACGTGCCTGAACATGACTTTTTGCCGCGCGGATCAGGCTCAGGTCATGGGTGGCAATCAGAACGGTCTTTCCCATACGGTTCAGCTCGACCAGCAGGTGCAACAAACGTTGCGACATCTCCCAATCGACATTGCCCGTGGGCTCATCAGCCAATATGACATCGGGCGACAGGATGACGGCGCGCGCCAGAGCCGCCCGTTGACGTTCACCGCCGGACAATTCCGGTGGCCGCGCTTCGAGACGTGCACCAAGCCCCACCCAGCTGAGCAGTTCGGTCAAATTGTCTTGCCCAGACGACTCCCCGCGCCCGGAGACCATCAGTGGCAAGGCGACATTCTCGGCAAGCGTCATATGGTCAAGGAACTGGCAATCCTGATGAACAACGCCGACGCGTCGGCGGAGCACGGCCAGCTGATCCCGATCAAGGGCCGAGATATCCTGATCAAACACGCTAAGACGTCCAGAGGTTGGTAACAGTGCCCCGTAACACAGCTTGAGCAATGTCGTCTTTCCCGCTCCTGACGGACCGGTCAGAAAGTGGAACGACCCCGGCTGTAGTTGAACCGAGACATCGCTCAGCAACTCGCCGCCACCGTAGGTATAGCTGACATTTTCCAGCTCGATCACACGTGCCCCCAATATTTTGCCGCTCTTCTTGCCCGAGCAGGGCGACGGTTTCAATGGCTCTACCGAGTCCAATTGGTGACACTTGACCTATGAAACCGAAAACGCCCTTTGCTGTTGGGTCTTAACGGAATATCATCCCTGAAAAAACTATTATCGGCCCTTCATCCGGCCGAGGAGGCAGTATGCGTCTTACATGTCCGAATTGCACTGCGCAGTACGAAGTTCCTGACGAGGTCATCCCCGAGGAAGGCCGCGACGTGCAGTGTTCGAACTGCGATCAAACCTGGTTTCAGGCCAAGCATCCATCCGAGCAGACGGATGAACCGAACGCGCCCGAGGACAAGCCTGTTGAGGTAGATACATCGGACACCGAGGTCGAGGCCCAGAAGGACGCCGAGCCCGCAGAAAAAACAGCGCCAGAGGTTGAAAAACCTGCGGCATCCACAGGAAATGTCGCCCCATCAGTTGCCAGCATCCTGAAAGAAGAAGCCGCACGAGAAGCGGAGTTGCGTGCGCAGGATGGCGGTGGTCTGGAAAGCCAGCCCGATCTGGGCCTGGAAGCCCCACCAGAGCCAAAGGTCAGGCCCAAACGCCCTGCAACTTCGGAAACCGCCGTTGATGCCGGGCAAAAGAATGCGCTGCCGGATGTCGATGCCATCAACTCGAGCATGCGGTCGGACCCGGCAGAAGATGAGGCGCAGGCGCCTCGCAAGTCCGGTGGGTTCTTGCGCGGTTTTGCGCTGATGCTGATCATCGGCGTGGTTCTGTACCTGATCTACGGGAATGCCCGCCAGATCAGCGAGGCTGTACCGCAGGCCGATCCGTTGCTCAGCTCATATGTGTCGCTGGTGGATCAGGCGCGCATCTGGCTCGAAACTCAGGCAGGATCCGGTGCGCAGAACTAAGGGTTAGAACCGCTCCAGCAAACGCTTGAGGTATTCCAGCTCGATCTGGGGACGATCTGTTTCACCGGTCCGGCGGCGGATTTCATCCAGCAACTCTCGCGCCCGGCGATAGACATCTTCGCCCTGCAACAGGTTTTCATCGGTTGAAATCGAACCGGCAGCGCCTGGGTTTCGGCCCAGCGGATCGCGGTTGTTGGCCTGCATGTCGCCGTCCTGCGTTCCCTGCCCCGGTTGGTTCTGCTGTTCCTGCGCCATGGCTTCACCCAGCGACCGCATCCCTTCGCGCAACGCTTCCATCGCTTCGGATTGACGGTCGATAGCTTCGGCGAGATCATCGCCACGCAGGGCCTGCTCGGCCTCGTCCATGGCGCGCCCGGCCCGATCCAGCGCCTCGCGCGCGGCGTCACCTTCGGGTGTGCCGACACCGGGGAGACCTTGTTGCTGACGACCCAACTCGTCTCTCAACGCTTGCTGTCGGTCGGCGAGCGAGCCTTGCCCCTGCTCACCGTCTCCAGCCTGATCCGAACCTTCACCTTGTCCGCCCTGACCTTCGTGGCTTTGCCCCCGACCTTGCCCGCCGTTGCGACCTTCGTTCCCTTGGCTTTCACCTGATTGCGCGCCGGGGTTGAATTGTTCCTGCAAATCACGAAAGGCCTGATCGCTAAGACCCTGCTGTTCGCGCAGGGTTTCGGCAAGACCTTCCATGGCCTGCTGGCCTTCGGATTGCTGCCCTTGGCCCTGACCCTGAGTTACACGCATGTTCTCCATCATCTGCTGGAATTCTTCCAGCGCCTGCTGGGCTTCGGCCATGCGACCTTGTTCCATCAGTTCCTGAATACGGTCCATCATGCGCTGCAGGTCATCCTGCGTCATTTGCAAAGATTCACTATTCTGGCCGGGCTGACGTTCGCCGTCTTCTCCATCTTGCTGTGCCAGACGTTGTAGTTGCTGAAGGTAATCCTGCGTCGCCTCGCGCAATTCCTGCATCAACTCCGCTATTTCTTCATCGCTGGCCCCGTTCTTCATCGCCTCGGTCAGACGTTCCTGCGCGCGGCGCATCCGTTCCAATGCATCCGCCAGCGTCCCGTCCTCGATCACCACGGCAAGGTCCCACAGGGCTTGTGCAATCTCTTCCTGTTGTTTGGGTTTCAACCCGTATCGATGAAAAGTTTCCAATCGCCTCAGAACAACCCGCAGACGCAGATAGGCTGTGTCAGAACGAAACAGATCCTCAGGGCGGTGCGACACAGCCCTCAGCAATTGCGAGACACGAGGCGCATTGGATCGCGACCAAAGCAGATCGCGCCTTTGCTCAATCACGGCTGCCGCCAGCGGATCAAAGAAGCGCCGTGCTGGCAAAGCCGTCTCATAGGAATCCGAAGACGTTTGCTGCTCCGCTGCATCCGTTGCCATCAAGGTAATCCTGACCGGCAAATGCGCCCACGGATGCTGCGAGAAGTCCTCGATCAGGTCTTCGGTGAAATCTGCCCGATCACCGGTGATCGGCATGGGTAATTCAATTTCGATCACCTCGCGCGGCTCTGGCTCGGCCGCCAGTCCGTACCGACGGTCAATCGCCGCCAAATCCAGCTCGATCCGGGCCAAGCCCGAAACCACTCCGTAATCGTCGCTGGCGGAAAATGGCAGCTTCATCTGCCCGCCCGCTTCAGACTCGGCGGTACCGGAAACTGCAATCTGCGGAGCCGCGTCGTCAATGACCTGCACCGACCAGTCCCGCCCCACCGGACCATCAATGCGCAACTGACCCGAGCGTTCGGCGACAAACTCCTGTTCCGGGTCTGTTGCCGCCTCGGTTCCGCTGGCAGAACTGCTTTCGGTCAGACTATGTGCACCGACCTCACCGTAAAGTCGCAAGGTGATGCGACTGCCCTTGGGAACAGAAAGCGCCGCCCCCGTCTGATCAGCAAGATATAAGGTCGGCAAACCTGTGTATCTGGGGGGTTCCACCCATCCTTCCCAAGTTGGGCCCTGTCCAGCGACGGCTGTACCCGGCGCCATGTCCGCCACTGAACCCACGCGCCACAACGAACCAAAGATCAGCGCCACGACAAATGCCAGCAGAGCGGCATAGCGCAGCGCATACGGATCACGCGACGCAAGCCGAAGATCTGGTTTCACAGCCTCAGCAGTGGCCGCACGCTGTGCCATGCGGGCTTTGTGCGCCTGCCACAAGGCAACCGAGTCCCCATCGTTGGTACCGATTGCCTGATCATCCAGCAAAGCCTGAATAGGTCGACCGGGCAGAGCCTCATCCAGCCGCGCCAGCGCATCAGCGCGGGACGGCAGTTTGAATTTCGTGACACCGCGGACGGATGCTACACCAAAAGAGATCAACGAGAGCGCACCAGCACCCCAGACGATTTCAACGGGCAGATGATCCTGCAGCCCCAGCATCAGAGCGGCGAGCAAAGCCAGAACAATCGAGAACGCAGGCCAGAACGCGCGCAGCACCTGTTCAGCCACCATGCCAAGATGGGTTAGCCACAGGGACAGGCGCGGAATGGGCAGGTTCGTACTGTTGGTCAAGACGGGCCTCCGGGACGGGCCCGCGCGGTTATCGCGTCAAAGCCACGATGGTATGGTATCGCGGTTTATGATTTCGTCAAAGCTTGGCCGTTTACGAATGACTGCAAATTGATCTCCATTCACCAGAACTTCAGGGATCAACGGACGGGTATTGTATTCGCTGGACATCACCGCACCGTATGCACCCGCGCTGCGAAATGCGACCAGATCACCCGATTTCAACGGTGGCATATTGCGCTGCTTGGCAAAGGTATCACCGGATTCGCAGACCGGGCCTACGATGTCATAGGCTTGCTGTTCCACGCCAGCCGCCGGTTCCTGCACCGCTACGATATCGTGGTACGCTTCGTACATTGCGGGACGGATCAGGTCATTCATCGCCCCATCAAGGATCAAAAAGTCGCGACCTTCACCTGATTTCACATAGATGACCTTGCTGACCATGATCCCGGCATTGCCCGCGATCAGGCGGCCCGGCTCAATCTCGATCTCACAGCCCAGATGGCCCAGTGTTTTCTTGACCAGCGCACCATATTCAATCGGCAAGGGCGGTGCGTCGTTCGACCGGGTGTATGGAATGCCCAAACCACCGCCCAGGTCGAGGCGCCTAATGTTGTGACCTTCAGAGCGGAGGCGCTCGGTCAGCTCGGCCACCTTTGTGTAGGCCAACTCATACGGTTCAAGTTCGGTCAGTTGCGAGCCGATGTGAACGTCGATGCCGATCACCTCCAGCCCCGGCAGGTCGGCGGCGTGAGCATAAACTTCCGAGGCGCGGGCAATCGGAATGCCAAACTTGTTCTCGGACTTGCCCGTGGCAATCTTGGCATGCGTCCTGGCATCAACATCCGGGTTCACCCTGACGGTAATCGGCGCGATCACGCCAAGCTCAAGCGCAATGGCGTTGATCACTTCCATTTCGGGCTCGGATTCGACATTGAACTGGCGAATGCCGCCGCTCAGCGCCATGCGTATCTCGTCCGCTGTTTTCCCCACACCTGAGAACACGATCTTGTCACCGGGAACACCAGCCGCCTTCGCCCGCAGATATTCTCCGCCCGAGACCACGTCCATCCCCGCACCTGCTTGGGCCAATGTCTTAAGGATCGCCTGATTGCTGGCCGCCTTCATCGCGTAGCAGACCAGATGATCGGTGCCGTCCAACGCGTCATCGAACAGCTTGAAATGCCGCAGCAATGTAGCCGTGGAATAGACGTAGAACGGTGTTCCAACCGCGGCTGCGATTTCGGAGACGGGGACATCCTCGGCGTAAAGCGCGCCGTCGCGGTACAAAAAGTGATCCATGCTTGCGCGCTTAGACCATAAAAGGACTTCGGATCAATGGATTCTGTATCCTTAGTCCCGGTTTAGTTTTGCGTTGAAACACCAACTCGGCCATAGCCCGAGATTGAAATGCCGGTGCCCGATTGTTTTGGTTCGGCCGCAGGTTCCGGACGTCGCGCTGACGAAGGCTCGCAAGCCGCCAAAACAGCAAGAGCACAAACCAATCCCAGAATTTTCATTTCAATACCATTTCTTTGTGTGACAGGTAATCGATACGTGGACCCAACATGAGGTGCCGGGACCATGGGCGCAACATTCAAAAGGATCAGAATCCAAGATAAATGCCCAGCGGTCCGCGGCTTAGGCCGACACCCCCGCCAACATACGCGCCGCTTGATCCAACCCCAATGGTGGCACTGACCGTGGGTTGAGGGGCAGTTGGTTGATCAGGCTCGCCATCAGCCCCGCACCCGGCCAGCACCAGACCGGAAACCGCAATCAGGATCGCACGTAGCGCGGTTGTCATACCATTGCCTTCCATCGTTCGATCTGGGCCCGCACCTGATCGGGGGCGGTACCACCGTAGGACTGCCGCGAGTTTACCGAATTGTCGACGCCAAGGACAGAGTAGACATCATCCGAGATATCACCATGGACCGATTGCATATCATCCAGCGTCAGGTCGGGCAGATCACAATCCTTGCCTTCGGCCATGGCCACCAGTGATCCGGTGACGTGATGCGCATCCCGGAACGGCAGGCCCAGCACCCGCACCAGCCAGTCGGCCAGATCCGTAGCGGTCGAGAAACCCGAGCCGGCGGCGGCGGCAAGGCTGTCGCGGTTGGCGGTCATGTCCTTGACCATCCCTTCCATCACAGCCAGTGCCAGCATCCAGTTGTCGGCGGCATCAAAGACCTGTTCCTTGTCCTCCTGCATGTCCTTTGAATAGGTCAGCGGCAGGCCCTTCATCACCATCATCAGCGCGGTATTGGCCCCATAGATACGCCCAACCTTGGCGCGGATCAGTTCGGCTGCATCCGGGTTCTTTTTCTGCGGCATGATCGACGAGCCGGTCGAAAACCGGTCGGACAGGGACACGAAACGGAACTGGGCCGACGACCAAATCACCAGCTCCTCGGCAAAGCGCGACAGGTGCACAGCGCAGATCGAGGCGGTCGACAGGAACTCCAGCGCGAAATCGCGGTCGCTGACGGCATCCAGCGAGTTGGCGGCGGGGCGATCAAAGCCCAACGCCTGCGCCGTCATATGGCGATCAATGGGGAAAGATGTACCCGCCAGTGCGGCGGCCCCCAACGGGGATTCGTTCATTCGGGCACGGGCGTCGCGGACTCGGCTCAGGTCGCGGCCGAACATCTCGACATAGGCCATCATGTGGTGGCCCCATGTTACGGGTTGCGCAGTTTGCAGGTGGGTGAAGCCGGGCATGACCCAATCGGCGCCTGCTTCGGCCTGTGCCAAAAGCGCGCGAATCAGAGCCAGCAGACCAGTTTCAGCCGCGTCTAGCTGATCCCGGACCCACAGTTTGAAATCCGTCGCCACCTGATCATTGCGCGAACGCCCTGTGTGCAAACGGCCAGCAGGCTCGCCGATGATCTCTTTCAGCCGCGCCTCGACATTCATGTGTATGTCTTCCAACGCAGTTGAAAACTGAAACGTGCCGCTCTGGATTTCTGACAAAACGGTGAGCAGCCCTTCCCGAATGGCTTCAGCATCACTATCACTTATGACGCCTGTAGCAGCCAACATGGCCGCATGGGCGCGCGAGCCTTCGATGTCCTGGGCTGCCATCCGCTGATCGAACCCGATCGAGGCGTTGATCGCCTCCATGATCGCGTCTGGACCGGCGGCAAAGCGGCCGCCCCACATCTGGTTCGAGGATTGATCGGTCATGTAAGAAAACCCGGAGTTGATATGCGCCTATTTCGTTTGATCCCCCTTTATATGGCCCTTGCGCTAGGTGCAAATGCCGCTTTGGCAACCGATGCCGCGACACTGGGCCCCTTACGGGAAGGCAGTCTGAAGCGCCTTATCCTGCATGAAGAACCCAAACCGGCAAAAGTGATCGAGTTTCAGCTGGAAGATGACGGGGGTGTCGGCACGCTGGCCGATTATGAGGGCAAGTATGTTCTGCTGAACTTCTGGGCCACCTGGTGCGCCCCCTGCCGCAAAGAAATGCCTCAGATCGCCGAGTTGCAGGACGAGTTCGGGGGGGACAAGTTTCAGGTTCTGACCCTTGCCACAGGCCGCAACTCACCAGCAGGGATCAAGAAGTTCTTCGAAGAAAATGGCATATCCAACCTGCCGCGTCACCAGGACCTCAGCTCGGCTGCCGCGCGCGAATTCGGTATCATCGCATTGCCCATCACGGTCATTCTGAATCCCGAAGGTCAGGAAATCGCGCGGTTGATCGGCGACGCCGAATGGAATTCGGACAGCGCGAAGGCGATCGTGTCGACGCTTGTTGGCGCAGAAAGCTGAGGAAATAGCCTTATAGTCAGCGAGTTCAGTGAATCGCGATATCCTTCGGGCATTCAACCCGGAGGATATTTTTATGAAATCAATTGAAGGAATTGCCGCGATGGCGGGTGATTTCTGGATAGCCGCTGATGCTGCTACCGCCAAAGATGTACGCAAGAAGGGAAAGGGAGATCCAGTAACCTACGCGATCTCCGACTAGTATTCCTGCTTCTCGAATGGCTGCGATCAGAGCCTTGATTTTGCAACACAGCTGACGTCACGCCACCTTTGACAGTTTCCATCCTCCTTTGCACTCTGCGCTCAGGAGGATGGAATGCCGCTGGAAATTCTATTGGTGTTGGTCGTTGGAGGCATAGCCGGGATTACGGTATTGTTGCATCTGACAGGCAAGTCGCGGTTGCACGTGCTGACGCCAGACACGGCGCCACGCCAGTGGCTGCGGTATTTCCCTGAAGACACGGTGATTGACGTGACAATCGCCCATGACGGTCACGCGGCGCTGGTAAGAACCCAGAACGGGGCTGGGTTGATCTGGTCCTTCGGCGCCGACACAGTAGCGCGGCATCTCCAGGACTTCGACTGGTTTGAGACCGCCAATGGCATCGAAGTTCGGTTTCACGACTTCAGCACCCCACGCGCGACTCTTCACCTTGACCAGACCGAACGCCAGCACTGGCAACACTTGATGAGGCCCGCATGACAGACCAGGTAAGCTTTCCCGATGCGGTGCAATGGGCCGTCCCGTTTTTCATCGCTGCTATTCTGGCAGAATTCCTGTGGATCGCAGTCAAAGGCAAAGGCGGGCGGTATGAAACGCGCGATGCTGTAACCTCGCTGATCATGGGGGCCGGGAACATCGCGTCGGGCTTTTTGCTGGGCTTTATTGCCTATGCGTTTTTCATGTGGCTGTGGCAGATCACTCCTTTGGACCTGGGCACGTCAATTCCCATTATCATTCTGTGCTTTGTCCTGGATGATCTTCGCTATTACTGGGTACACCGTTTTGGGCATCGCATTCGCTGGGTCTGGGCCAGCCATGTCAACCACCACAGTTCACAGCACTACAATCTGACCACAGCTCTGCGGCAGACTTGGACCTATACCTTTACGTTCATGATGGTCGTTCGCGCGCCGCTGATCCTGCTGGGTTTCCATCCGGCCATGGTTCTGTTCGTCGGTGGATTGAACCTGATCTATCAGTTCTGGATTCACACCGAGGCCATCGGCAAGATGCCCCGATGGTTCGAAGCGGTCATGAATACCCCCAGCCATCATCGCGCGCATCACGGCCGGAACGCACGGTATCTGGATTGCAATTACGCCGGAGTTTTCATCATCTGGGACAAGATGTTCGGGACATTTGTGCCTGAACAGGAAAACGATCGGGTCGATTACGGGCTGGTTCACAATATCGGCACCTTCAACCCTTTGCGCGTTGCGTTTCACGAATGGGTCGGCATCTGGCACGACGCCACGCAGCCCGGCCTGACACTACGGCAACGTCTGGCCTATTGTTTCGCGCCTCCGGGGTACAGCCACGACGGCAGCCGCGACAACTCGGAACAGATAAAAGCCAAGCACCTGGCTCGCCATCCCGAGGACCGGGGAACGCCCGGTTTTGAGCAGGTCGACAAGATCCTGCCCAAAGGACAGGCAGAACAGGCCTGATACAGCCGTCAGGCCCCGCTAGACTTGAACTCCGGTCTTTGCACGCCATATCAGTGATTGAATGTGGCGCATAGATGAGCGAGGGGCGGCATGAAACGTTTGGCAACCATTTCAACCTTCGTGGGGTTGTTTGGCCTGTTGCTGGCCATGCTTGCCGCGCTCGGCAGCTTTGTTGGCACTCTGATCGCATTGGGTTTTGTCCTGATGATTCTGGGTGCGACAGGAGCCCTTCTCGGAGCCGCGGCGTCGCTGGCCCGTGCCGGGCACTCCGCGCGCTGAAAACCGCAATAAGCAACTTCATCTGACGCTTTAACCGCAGATTCATCTGTTTGCCCCGAAACTGTGTCAAAACACCTGTTCCGGACACACGGGAATCTGCGCCTATGGGAAACAAAAAGCTCACCAATCTTCCCGAAGGGTTGGACACCCCTTTGAATGCAGCAGTGTCAACACGGGATCGTTCGGTGGTTCAGATGGCAACCGATGCTGTGAAGCACAAGCAATGTCGGTTGGCCTTTCAGCCGGTTGTTCAGGCGCACCCGCCGCATGACATCGCGTTTTACGAAGGCTTCATTCGTGTATTGGATGAAACAGGGCGCGTTATCCCCGCGCGCGAGTTCATGCCACAGGTTGAAAACACTCCGATCGGACGTGATCTCGACTGCGTCGCGTTGGAACTTGGTCTGCGCACGTTGGTGAACAACCCCCAGATCCGCCTGTCGATCAACATGTCCGCCCGCTCGATCGGTTATTCCAACTGGTCCGGTATACTGGACCGGTTTCTGAAACGGGATCCGCAACTGGGCGAACGGCTGATCCTAGAAATCTCCGAAAGTTCTGCTATGCAGGTGCCGGAATTGGTGGTCGACTTCATGGACCGCCTACAGGATCGCGGCATCGCCTTTGCGCTGGACGACTTTGGTGCCAGCAACTTCAGTTTCCGCCACTTTCGCGAGTTTCTGTTCGACGCCGCCAAGATCGACGGTCAGTTTATCAGGGGCATCAGCAACAGCCCCGACAACCAGGCTTTGGTGCGGGCCCTGATTGCCGTAGCGCGTGAGTTTGAAATTCTGGTCACTGCCGAATCGGTCGAAACTCAGAAGGATGCGGCATTTTTGCTTGAATTTGGCGTGGATTGCATGCAGGGCTTTTTGTTTGGCGCGCCCAGTGTTTCGCCCCAGTGGAAACAGGAAAAAAATTTCAAAAACAGCAAGTTGACCCGTGGGTGATCGACATTTTTCCGCCATTTCCCAAGCTGAGACAAGCTGCCCGTTGCTGCAAGTGCAGCATTACGCTATTGCAGAAGTACTTGAGCGGGGGATAACGGGGCGCTCTTGTTTCGAGAGGGAAACTCTCGGCCTGCGCCGTCAGACATTCCGCCAGACAATGACGGTAAAGGACTGATCATATGACCAACGTAGTAATCGCATCCGCCGCACGAACAGGTGTCGGCAGCTTTAGTGGTTCGTTTGCGAACACCCCCGCACATGATCTGGGCGCGGCCGTCCTGGAAGCAGTTGTTGAGCGCGCCGGGATTGAAAAAGGCGAAGTCAGCGAAACCATCTTGGGTCAGGTGCTGACTGCGGCTCAGGGGCAGAACCCGGCTCGGCAGGCGCATATCAACGCTGGTTTGCCGCAAGAAAGTGCCGCCTGGGGCATCAACCAGGTTTGCGGCTCAGGCCTGCGTGCGGTCGCATTGGGCGCTCAGCACATCCAACTCGGCGATGCCGACATCGTCGCCGCTGGTGGCCAAGAGAACATGACCCTGTCGCCCCACGCAGCTGCCCTGCGCGCCGGTCACAAGATGGGCGATATGAAGTATATCGACACCATGATCCGCGATGGTCTGTGGGATGCCTTCAACGGTTATCACATGGGTCAGACGGCGGAAAATGTTGCCGAGAAATGGCAGATCAGCCGCGACATGCAGGATGAATTCGCTGTTGCTTCGCAGAACAAGGCCGAGGCGGCGCAAAAAGCTGGCAAATTTGTCGACGAAATCGTGCCCTTCACCATCAAGACCCGCAAGGGTGACATCGTGATGGACAAGGACGAATACATCCGCCACGGCGCTACAATGGAAGCCATGGCAAAGCTGCGCCCCGCCTTTACCAAGGACGGATCGGTCACTGCTGCAAACGCTTCGGGCCTGAACGACGGCGCGGCCGCAACCCTGCTGATGTCAGCTCAAAACGCAGAGAAGCGCGGAATCGAACCTTTGGCGCGCATCGCGTCCTACGCAACTGCCGGGCTGGACCCGTCGATCATGGGCGTTGGCCCGATCTACGCTTCGCGCAAGGCATTGGAAAAAGCGGGTTGGTCCGTCGACGATCTGGACCTGGTTGAAGCCAACGAAGCCTTTGCCGCGCAGGCCTGCGCAGTGAACAAAGACATGGGCTGGAATCCGTCGATTGTGAACGTGAACGGCGGCGCAATTGCCATCGGCCACCCAATCGGCGCATCAGGTTGCCGCGTTCTGAACACGCTGCTGTTCGAAATGAAGCGCCGCGACGCAAAGAAAGGTCTGGCCACCTTGTGCATCGGCGGCGGCATGGGTGTCGCCCTGTGTGTGGAGCGCGACTAAGTGCGCCAATAACCAAATAGAAAAGGGCGTCCATGGGACGCCCTTTTTTGTTACACTGGGGTCGTACCCCTTAGATGCGACGATATTGCCATCCGAAATAAACACCTTAACGACGAAACAATATTGCGCACAAGCATCTCTCAAAGTAACAGCATTACCAAGGCGACTAAAATTGGAGGAGTCCTAAATGGCACGTACAGCACTCGTTACCGGCGGTTCCCGCGGCATTGGCGCAGCAATTTCCAAGGCGCTCAAAGCCGAAGGATACAACGTTGCGGCCACCTATGCGGGGAATGACGAAGCCGCCGCGAAATTCACCGAAGAAACCGGCATTAAGACCTACAAGTGGAACGTCGCCGATTATGACGAATCCAAAGCAGGTATCGAAAAGGTTGAGGCCGAGGTTGGCCCCATCGATATCGTTGTCGCCAACGCAGGCATCACCCGTGATGCACCTTTCCACAAAATGACACCCGATCAGTGGAAAGACGTGATCGACACCAACCTGACCGGTGTATTCAACACTGTGCACCCTGTCTGGCCCGGCATGCGCGAGCGCAAATTTGGCCGTGTCATCGTCATCAGCTCGATCAACGGCCAGAAGGGTCAGTTCGCTCAGGTGAATTATGCTGCGACCAAGGCAGGCGATCTGGGCATCGTGAAATCTCTGGCGCAGGAAGGCGCGCGGGCAGGCATCACGGCCAACGCGATCTGCCCCGGTTATATTGCAACCGAGATGGTGATGGCGGTGCCCGAAAAGGTACGCGAATCGATTATTGGCCAGATCCCCGCCGGTCGTCTGGGCGAACCAGAAGAGATTGCACGCTGCGTGACCTTCCTGGCCTCGGACGAATCTCAGTTCATCAACGGCTCGACCATCTCGGCCAACGGCGCCCAGTTCTTCGTCTGATCTGCAATCAGAATTGTGAAAACGGGCCGGTCCATTAGGGCCGGCCCATCCTTATCCCGTAAGAACGCGCGCGCTGCGATCAGCGGGAACCCAATACCCAATTCCACATCTGCCGGACCACCTTGCCACGCTCTTCATGAGCGCGCAGGATCGCCACTTGGGCGGCGGGATTTGTTGTCATCTCGATCATGGTAGCCGCCTTTCAATTCAGTTTTGCTTGACCTGATGTGAATATGAAGGTCACCTATGATCATGACAAACGAAGTTTCCTGAACCTTCAGTTAAGAATTTCTCGACCATGAGTGATTATCTGCCCCCACTTACCGCGCTTCGAGCTTTTGATGCCGCGGCCCGGCACATGTCCTTCGCGAAAGCGGCGGAAGAGCTGCACGTGACGCCAGCGGCCCTGTCCTTTCAGATCAAATCGCTTGAGGAGCATCTGGGTCGCCCTCTGTTCCGCCGTCTGAACCGTGCTGTGGAACTGACTGATGCGGGCCGCGCCCTGGCCCCCGGCGCGGCAGAGGGCTTTGCCACATTGCAAAGCGCGTGGCGTGCTGTACGCAGGCAGGAGGATGACACCGGATTGACCGTCACCGCAGGTCCGGCACTGACTGCAAAGTGGCTCGCACCTCGCCTTTACGAATTCGCCCGTGCACATCCGGAAATCGACCTGAAATTCTCGGCCACATTGCGCAACATGGATCTGGAGCGAGATGATGTGGATGTTGCCATCCGGTTTGGCAATTCCGCCGATGAGGGGCTGTATTCCGTACCTGTAAGAAAAGAGTGGCTGACCCCGGTCATGACCCCGGAGCTAGCGGAGCAATTCACCACGCCAGACAGCCTGCGCGACGCACCGTTGATCCACGACGATTCGATCAATTTTCTGACCCCGCCCTGCGACTGGCCTGCCTGGTTCCGCGCTGTGGGTATCGATTTTATCCCCACTCATGGGGCGCATTTTTCCAACGCAGATCACGCGATTGACGCCGCTGTCGCCGGCGTTGGTGTCGCCCTTGGACGGCGCGCCATGATCCTCAAGGACTTGACCGAGGGTCGGCTGGTTGCCCCCTTCAAGGTCGCGCTGGAAACGCAGGGCCGGTTCCGGTTCCTGTGCCTTCCGGGGGCCGAAAAACGTCCTCAGATCTCAGCATTTCGGGATTGGTTCCTGACCGAGATTGAAAAGACCGCGCATATTTCGGATGAATTCGACATTATTCCGATCGAAGAGGTTTCCGGATCATGACCAAAACGCGCGCAACAGCCATCGGCTTTGGGGCCGTACTATTATGGGCTTTGCTGGCGCTTTTGACCGTCGGCTCTGCACCCACACCGCCATTGCTGTTGAACACGATCTGCTTTTCGATTGGTGGGGCACTTGGGTTGATTTGGACAGCCGCAACCGGTGGGTTTAGCGGGTTGAAACAGGTCCCCTGGACGACCTACCTGTTCGGTTCATTGGGTCTGTTCGGGTATCACGCATTGTATTTTTCAGCCCTGCGTATGGCCCCCGCGGCCGAGGCCGGGTTGATTGCCTATCTCTGGCCCCTTCTTATCGTTCTGTTTTCCGGCCTGCTGCCGGGCGAGCAGCTTCGCACTGGTCACTTGATCGGGGCATGCCTTGGCTTTGTTGGGGCTGCTTTGATCATCACCGGAGGCGGGAGCGCCGGTTTTCAGGCACAACACCTGCCGGGATATGCATTGGCCCTGCTTTGCGCCCTGACATGGTCAGGCTATTCGGTTTTGTCGCGCAAATTGGGGGGTACACCGACCAGTTCGGTTGCGGTCTTTTGTCTGATGGCTGCGATGGCTTCGGGTCTGCTGCATCTGGCCATAGAAGACACCGTGCTGCCCGACACGACACTGGGGTGGTTATCGGTATTGGCACTTGGCCTCGGGCCCGTTGGACTGGCCTTTTATGTATGGGATATCGGGGTAAAGCAGGGTGATATTCAAATGCTCGGGACCTCATCTTATGCGGCCCCGCTTTTGTCGACACTTGCTTTGGTGATGGCCGGGATCGCTGCCCCATCCTGGGGGCTGGCGATCGCGGCCTTTCTGATTACCGGCGGGGCCTTGATCGCGGCCCGTTCCAGTTTGAAATCTTAAGCAGACAGTCGCTCGATCTCTTCCTTCAGCTTGAGCTTCTGTTTCTTCAGCTGGGCTATGTGGAGATCATCGATGCCTGGCGAGCGTTGGGCTTGTTCTACTTCTAGACCGAGAGATTCGTGCTTTTTCTTCAGTTCTGTCAGATGTGCGCTCACGCTCATTGCGATCCTCCTTTTATACGTGTCTGAATGTCACGTAAGAAGTTGATCACATCGTTTCCACCCTGTCACGCTGCAGACGCACAGAATCTGAAACAAATCCGACAAAATCGGCTGGACATTGCCGGTCGTCGTCAAAACCCGGGCAGGGCAGCGGCCTTCCGGAGCACGGCCGAAACTGCATCCGTATAGCTTTCGCCGTCTTTTTCGTGACGTTCACCCGCGTGCACAATCAAAGGTGGGTGGAGGCGAAATGCCGCACGCCCTCCTTTGCGGGCGCGCAGAATGATCAGCTCAGCCTCTCGCCCTGTCCGTGGGCTTAGCGGCAACAACTCTACCGATCCCAGCAACCCCTGGCACGCTGCCAGCATGTCGGGCAGTCGATCGGCTTTCTGGATCATGTGCAGGTACCCTTTTGGCGCAAGGCGTTTGGCAGCCACTGCAATCCAGTCGGCCAACTGGGTGTCTTCGCTCAGGGCCACACTTCGTCCAGCATCCTTTGCAGGGCTATGCGCCCCCGCCCGATAATAGGGCGGATTCGCAATTACGTGATCGAACTGGCGCTGCCGAAACGCCTCAGGCAAAGCAGTCAGATCAGCTTGGACAACTTCCAGCTCTATCCGGTTGATTTCCGCATTTCTGCGGGCCAATTCCGCATAGGAAGGCTGTAGCTCGATACCTGTCAGGTGCAGACCGGGCACTCGGGAGGACAAGCAAAGAATGGCAGCCCCTGCGCCGCACCCCAGTTCCAACACGGACTGACCTGCGCTGGCCGGAACGGATGCGGCAAGCAATACCGGGTCGACCCCGGCACGATAACCCGACCGAGGTTGCAGCAATCGAACCCTGCCCCCCAAGAAATCATTGCAGCTGAGTTCGCTATCGGAAAACCGGGTCATCGGCCCAGCGGAATTTCATTGTCGCGCATCACACGTTCAGCACGGGTCAGGTCTTCGGCGCGAACCATCAGTCGGCGGGGAAAGATTCCGATCCCACCTTCGAGGATGCTCATATTTACGTCCATCTGAAAGCAGTCTATATCCTCGCCTTCAAGGAGAGCGGATGCAAAGGCCAGGATCGTCGGATCGGTACTGCGCAATAGTTCTTTCATGGGGATGGATGTAAGGGCAAGGCGGGGCGGAAGTCGAGCCTTGTATCAGGAGAATGATGACCGTCGGCATGATCTCAAAACCGCATGAGCGCCTCGCTGATATATTGGCGGGTGAAATGGAGGCTGTGAACACGTTGATCCGCACCCGGATGGCGTCGGACCATGCCCCACGTATCCCCGAAGTGACCCAGCATCTGGTCGAGGCGGGCGGAAAGCGCCTGCGCCCGATGCTGACATTGGCAGCGGCGCGGCTGTTTGGCTATTCGGGCGAGCACCATGTACGCCTTGCTGCCACGGTCGAGTTCATCCATACCGCTACCCTTCTGCACGACGACGTTGTGGATGAGAGCGCGCAGCGGCGCGGACGCCCGACCGCAAATCTACTTTGGGATAACAAATCCAGCGTGCTGGTCGGTGATTACCTGTTTTCCCGCAGCTTCCAATTGATGGTCGAAACGGGTTCGCTGCGGGTTCTGGATATCTTGGCTAATGCCTCAGCAACCATCGCCGAAGGCGAGGTGCTGCAAATGACCGCGGCAACCGACCTGCGTACAGATGAAAGCGTTTACCTACAGGTTGTGCGCGGCAAGACAGCAGCTTTGTTTTCAGCTGCGACCGAGGTGGGCGGCGTGATCGCCGGTGCATCGGAAGAACAGATCAAAGCTCTGTTCGATTATGGTGACGCATTGGGGATCGCATTCCAGATTGCGGACGACCTGCTGGATTATCAGGGTGACAGCAAGACAACCGGCAAAAATGTGGGCGATGATTTCCGCGAACGAAAGCTGACCCTGCCTGTCATCAAGGCTGTTGCACAGGCCACGCCCGAAGAACGCGCTTTCTGGGAGCGTACGATCGAAAAAGGCCGCCAACAGGACGGTGATCTGGATCATGCGCTGGGTTTGATGGACAAATACGCAACGCTGGAAAAAACCCGGCAGGACGCTTTGGGCTGGGCGAATAAGGCAAAGGCATCTTTGGATGTTCTGCCCGATCATGAAATTCGCAGCCTGCTGCGCGAACTGGCCGATTACGTGGTCTCGCGCCTTAGTTAAGCTGCGTCGCACGGCACCACCAGTCAGGATGCGCCGCACCGATCTCATAGGCCGCGAAATGCGCGTCTTTCATTGTGGGATATAGGGCAAAACAGGTTGATCCTGACCCCGACATACGCGTCACAAGGACACGACTGGTCATGTTCAACTCGTCCAGAACCTGCTCGATCTCACGTGCAACGACCATGGCAGGTACCTGCAAGTCATTGCGTTGACCACGCAACCACAGGGCACAGGCTTCAGCGTCTTCAAAATCAGGGACCAGCTCAGGCATCGGCGGATTGTCTCGGGACGCCAGCGCGTTGAAAACGGCTCCTGTCGGCACCGGCACATTCGGGTTGACCAACAGTGCGGGTAGGTTCGGAAGGTTTACCGCCGCCAAACGATCGCCAATGCCTTGCATTCTGATCGCCCGGTTTTCGAGACAAACGGGCACATCTGCCCCCAGTGACAACGGCAGGTCAGGCGGGATGTCACGGCCCAGACCGCCCAGCATATTCAGCGTGGCGGCCGCATCCGATGACCCACCCCCAATACCTGCTCCGTGGGGCAGAGATTTGGTTAGGTCGATATGCCCGGTCCAACCGACACCTTCGGCCGCTTTCCAGACCAGGTTACGGCTGTCCATGGGCACGCCTTCAGCAAACTCCCCACTCACGTCCATAGTCAGCTCGGGGCCGGGTGTGAATGTCAACTGATCGCCGAGATCAGCAAAAACCACTAACGAATCCAACAGGTGATAACCGTCCTTACGACGTCCGGTCACATGCAGGGTCAGGTTGATCTTGGCGGGCGCAAACGCCTTAATTTCCATTTGCGACTTTCAAAGGTTCCGCACCTTCTTCGGCCAGAACGGCACTTAGTCCGACCTCGATCTTGCGTCGAATGCGATCTGGGTCAGCCTCGCCATCTGTGTCTTCGGGGTCAACAAAGGACAGCGCCCGCTTCCATTGGAACTCGGCCTCGCGCGCACGTCCAACAGCCCAATAGACATCCCCCAGATGATCATTGACGACCGGATCAACAGGCATCAGCTCGACCGCGCGCTCCATATGCTCGACCGCTTCTTCGTAACGACCCAGACGGAACAGAACCCAACCCAGACTATCCACGATGTAGCCGCTATCCGGGCGGGCTTCGACCGCGCGTTGGATCATGTCCAGCGCTTCATCCAGCTTTTCTTTCCGTTCTACCAAAGAATAGCCCAAGTAGTTCAGCACCTGCGGCTGATCCGGATTCAACTCCAGCGCCCGGCGGAAATCGGTTTCAGCCTGATCCCATTGCTTCAGCCGCTCGTGGCTTATGCCGCGCGCGTAGTGCAGGAACCAATTCCCACCTGCCTGACTGTCCGTCAAAGCAATCGCAGTGTCATAAGAGGCAACCGCAGCCGCATAGTTTTCCTGACGACGCTGAAGATCTGCCAGAGAAACATGCACGCTGGGCAAATCAGGGTTTTGCAGCGCCAGGTTTTGCAGAACTTCGATGGCCGCATCGGTTTTTCCGGATTTATCCAGGATTTCGGCCCGTCCAAGTTCTGCGGCATGGTGGTCATTGCTGCCTGCCGGGACCATACGATAGGCGGCAACAGCCAGATCATACTGTTGCAGCTTGTCCAGCAATTCCGCGCTCAGCAGAATGGCGTCCACGTGGTCAGGGCGCAGAAAGCTCGCCAGTCGCGCGTAAAGCAGGACGTAGTCAGCCGAAGCCTCGCTGTTCAATGCGGCACCAACGGTAAAGAATATTTCCGCCATGCCATCCAGCGCAGAGCCCGCATGGGTGAACGGAAGCGTCTCGCCCGCGGTCAATTGGCCGGTATAGGCTTCAATGGTCGGATCGCTACCGGAAACAAACACATCGTCCAGAAATCGAATGGCGTCTTCGTTGCGATCCAGCTGTGACAGCACCTCTGTACGGGCCAGCGCGGCCCGACGCGAGAACCGCGCAACCGCGCCGTTATTATCCGCAAATATCACCTCGGCACCTTCGAAATCGCCGATAGAGGCCAATGCCATGGCTTTGTGATACAGCGCAAATTCCCTGAGGCCTTCCTGCGTGGCCACGGCATCGAACTGCTCCATGGCCTTTGTCATTTCACCTTGCCCCAGATGGGCCCATGCGATCATCAGCCCATCAACCAAAGGACCGATCCCCTGCGTTTCAGGGTCACGCGCCAGAAGTTCGTCAAACTTGCCGTCAGCAATCAAATTGGCCGAAATCGCCATGCGCGCGGCCTGACTGGGAAGGTTGGCTTCCTCGATCTGCTTTGCAACGGGCAAAGCACGGGCAATTTCCCCCAGCGCAAGGCGGGCGACAACAACGCTTTCCAAGAGCAGCGCGTTTTCCGGATCAAACCTGAGAGCCTGGGCGTAGTATCTTTCCGCCGCAGAATAGTCGCTTTCGTAGATCGCCTGACGCCCGGCCAGATATGAACCGGCACCCGAATCCGAATAGGCCGGAACTGCGACCGACGACATGAGCAGCACGGACAATGCCGCGCGACGAACCAGGGAAACCACCGAAATCCTGCCTTACTATCGTTGACTGACGGTTAAGCTAGGGCTTCGGTCGGCAAGAGGCAATGGCAGAGCCTTCACGACCCTGCCATTGCCGGTTTTTTGCTTACATGTTCGGATAGTTTGGTCCGTCGCCCCCCTGCGGCGTGGTCCAGGTGATATTCTGGCTTGGATCCTTGATGTCACAGGTTTTGCAGTGAACGCAGTTCTGGAAGTTGATGACGAATCGCGGACCGTTGTCATCCTCGACCATTTCGTACACACCTGCCGGGCAATAGCGCTGCGCCGGTTCGTCGAACTTGGGCAGGTTGACCTTGACCGGGATATCCGGGTCCGTCAGGCGCAGGTGGCAGGGCTGGCTTTCCTCGTGATTGGTTGCCGCAAAGGACACGTTGGTCAGACGGTCAAAGGACAGCGTGCCATCGGGCTTGGGATAATTGATCGGCTTGTGCTTGCTGGCTTCCTCGGTCGACTGTGCATCGTTCTTGCCATGTCCCAGCGTACCAAAGAGCGAAAAGCCCAATGTGTTGGTCCACATGTCCAGACCACCCAGCACCAGCGAAGGGATCATGCCCCACTTGGACCACATCGGCTTGACGTTGCGCACCTTCTTCAGGTCCTTGCCAATTGCGCCATTGCGGACATCGGCCTCGTAAGCGGTCAGCTCATCGCCTGAACGGTCAGCCTTGATCGCGTCATAAGCAGCCTCAGCCGCGGCCTTACCAGACAGCATCGCATTGTGGTTGCCCTTGATGCGCGGCACGTTGACCATGCCCGCGGAACAGCCCAGCAGCGCCACGCCCGGCGCCACCAGCTTGGGCATCGATTGAAGGCCGCCTTCGGTGATCGCACGGGCACCGTAAGCCACGCGCTTGCCGCCTTTCAGCAGCTCGGCCACCATCGGGTGATGCTTGAAGCGCTGGAATTCCATGTAGGGGTACAGGTGCGGGTTTTTGTAGTTCAGGTGAACCACAAAGCCGACATAGACCTGATTGTTTTCAAGATGATAGATGAACGACCCGCCGCCTGCGTTGCCGCCCAGAGGCCAGCCCATTGTGTGCGTGACCGTACCTTCCTTGTGCTTTGCCGGATCGATCTCCCAGATCTCTTTCATGCCGACGCCGTATTTCTGCGGCTCTTTGCCGGCAGACAAGTCGTATTTGGCGATGACTTCCTTGGACAGTGAGCCGCGCACACCTTCCGACAGGAAGACGTATTTGCCGTGCAATTCCATACCCGGCTCGGTGTTGGGGCCATAAGAGCCGTCCGCTTCCAGACCAAAGACACCGGCCACTACGCCTTTGACTTCACCGTTATCGCCGTAAACCAGTTCGGAACAGGCCATGCCGGGGAAGATTTCCACGCCCAGTTCCTCGGCCTGCTCGGCCATCCAGCGGCAAACATTGCCCATCGAAACGATGTAGTTGCCATGGTTGTTCATCAGCGGCGGCATCGGGAAGTTGGGGATGCGGATCTTGCCTGCCTCGCCCAGCATGTAGAAATTGTCTTCATGCACCGGCACGTTCAGCGGAGCACCCTTAGCCTTCCAATCCGGGATCAAAGCATCCAGCCCGCAGGGATCGAGAACTGCGCCAGACAGGATATGAGCGCCCACTTCCGAGCCCTTTTCCAGAACGACAACGTTCAGATCCGCATCCAGCTGTTTCAGACGAATGGCCGCCGACAGGCCCGCAGGACCTGCGCCTACGATCACCACGTCATATTCCATTGCTTCGCGTTCAATCTCGGCCATCGCGGGCTCCCTAGCTTACTTTCCGAATTGGCGCTGTCACTGCAGGATCTGCGCAATTTTGTTTCACGGCTGATTACATGGTCAGTAAGACTTTGGTCAATCGAAACACGGCGTAACAAGGGCGCTATTCGACACATCAGTCCTCTGGTGCATCACCCATCAGGTATCTGGGACCGCTACCATGGGATTTTGCCCTGTCATCGGGGTTATAAAGCTTGCATTTCGGCAAGCTGAGGCACCCACACCCGATGCAGCCGTCCAGATTGTCGCGCAATCGCATCAGGGTATCGATTCGCTGATCCAGATGAGTGCGCAACCGCACGCTTATGGCTTTCCAATCCTGTGGTGTCGGTGTTCGCTTTCCCGGCAAGCCCGACAAGACCTCGCGAATTTCAGGCAAGGTCAGGCCGAACTGCTGTGCGATCATGACAAAGCTCAGCCGCCGGATATCTGCCCGCTGGTAACGTCGCTGCCCACCTGCATTGCGCCAGGGCGCGATCAAACCCTGTGCTTCGTAATACCGGATCGCCGAAACGGCCAACCCCGTACGTCGGGCCAATGCCCCGATTGCCAACCCTTCTGAAACAGCCATGTCGCCCTCGAAGAAATACCTTGACCTAAAGTTAGGTTTAGAAATTACGGTGAGTCGAAACAAGCCAAAAAAGGAGATCCCATGATGGCAACGCTTGAACATACCAATTTCACTGTCAGCGACCCACAGGCCTCGGCCGCCTGGATGCAGCAGGTCTTTGGCTGGAAAACACGGTGGGAAGGACCCGCAATATCAGGCGGATACACGGTGCATGTCGGATCGGCCCACACCTATCTTGCGCTTTACAAACCCGATGCGCCGAAACCATTGGTCGAAAGCAGCTACGATATCGTCGGCGGGCTGAACCATGTTGGTGTTCTGGTCGAAGATATCGATGCAACCGAGGCCAAGGTGCGCAAGGCGGGGTTCGAACCCCATAATCATGCCGATTACGAACCGGGGCGTCGGTTCTATTTCAGGGATGACAACGGCATCGAGTTTGAAGTGGTACAATATGATTGAGATGCTGTGGCTCTGCACGTCTTCGAGGCGATGGTGCAAGGGCGGGCAACCGGACCATCGCCATAGGCCACACCCGAAACAATCCCGCCGGCGCAATGTTGCAAATTGATCGCTGCACCTGCTGACACCCCTTGCAATTCACGTGGTATTTGGGTCAGGTAATCGTCAACCTAGGACTCGCCCCGACGCTTCTGTGCGGCGGGGCGAGTCAGTTTATGCGTGGACGTAGAGAGTATGGAAAAGATCCCGATGACGCCTGCGGGCAATGCCGCACTCGCAGCTGAGCTGAAGAACCTCAAATCCGTCGAACGCCCTGCGATCATCGAAGCCATCGCATCGGCGCGAGAACTTGGCGACCTGAAAGAAAACGCCGAATATCATTCAGCCCGCGAAAAGCAGGGGTTTATCGAAGGTCGCATCAAGGAACTGGAAGGTATCCTGTCACTGGCGGATGTAATTGACCCTGCAAAACTGTCTGGCGCGATCAAGTTTGGCGCAAAGGTTACATTGGTTGACGAGGATACCGACGAAGAAAAGACGTGGCAGATCGTCGGTGAATATGAAGCCAATATCGAAGCTGGCCTTTTGAATATCAAATCCCCCATCGCCCGCGCCCTGATCGGCAAGGACGAAGGTGACAGTGTCGAGGTGCGCACCCCTGGCGGCGTGCGCTCTTATGAAATTCTGAGTATCAAGTACGCCTGACCGGAGCGCATGTAATGTCGGGGCCCAAACCTGACCCGGAAACTGAAAGACCGACTTCGCTGGGCATCTATGACCGCCCAAAGGCGCCGTCTGTCACCGAGATTGAGATTGCCGCACTGGTGCTCAGCCTGATTTGGCTGGTGGTGTCGGTTGTTTTTTTGGTGTTGCCGGGTAAGGTGCAGAGCGGTGGTTTTGTTGTCACCTTTCTGGCCGTTTTCATGCCTGTGGCGATGATCTGGGTCGCGGCCACTGCCATGCGTGCCAGCCGCGTGATGCGCGAGGAAAGCGCGCGGCTGCAAACTGCGATTGATGCGATCCGCCAGGCTTATGTGGCGCAGCAGCAGCGCGCATCCAGCACCTACGAACCTGCGGTAGCAAAGAAACTGGATGAGATCGCAGCCGCGACGCGAAAAACCGAAAGCGCGCTGGCAACATTTTCGACCAAGCGCACAACGCCCCCTTATGCCCCTGCAAAACCACTCGTTGCGGGTGCTCAAACCTCGCTTGAACTGGGCACGTCTGCGGAAGAAATTGCGCCTCCGCTGAGCACCGATATCTTTATCCGCGCCTTGAACTTCCCGGAAACTCAGAATGACACCGAAGGGTTCAACGCCCTGCGCGTGGCGCTGAAAGACCGCAAGACGGCGCAGATCGTACAAGCCTCGCAGGATGTTCTTACACTGCTCAGCCAGGAAGGCATCTACATGGACGACCTGCGCCCTGACATGGCCCGGCCCGAAATCTGGCGTCAGTTCGCGCAGGGCGCGCGGGGTCGCGCTGTCGCCGCGCTGGGGGGTGTACGCGACCGGTCCTCGCTGGCGCTGACAGCTGCACGGATGAAACAGGATCCCATTTTCCGCGACGCCGCCCACCATTTTCTTCGCCGCTTCGACAAGATGATGGCCGAGTTCGAGCCCACCGCAAGCGATGCAGAACTGAGCGCGTTGGGTGAGACCCGCACCGCGCGGGCGTTCATGTTGCTGGGGCGCGTGGCCGGGACGTTTGATTAATCAGGCAAAACGATCCAAGACATCTTGGTCGCGCTGCTGAAACCAAACACGTAACTTAAAGGCCCGGTTTTTTCTTCACCCACCGCCCGAAATCCTTCGCGCTCATATAAAGCGCGGGCGCGGGGATTTGTGTCGATAACGTCAAGCTGAACCACTGACATGTTTTGTTTCCGCGCTTCACACTTAACGGCATCCAGCAAGGCAGTGCCAACCCCTTTGCCACGCGAGCCCGCGGCCACAAATATGCCATCCATCTGAAACACGCCGGGTTTCAGTTCGCGCTCCAAAATGCTGAGGATGAGGGCGCGCCAAATGGCCCCAAGCCAGCCATAGACCTTTGCTAGGTCTGACATTCCGCCTCCGGCCAATGCACCATCGCGTGTCTTGAAACCTGCAAGCCCCAAAATCCGGTCTTCCTTGTCCCGTGCAACAAGCGCGAAATCCGGGTTCAACGAAGTTTCGAAGAAAGCCAGCCCCTTTTCATCCGGACCCATGACTTTGTTCAGTTTCGCCGAAAATGCCTGCCAGAACAGGGTCGCCACCAGTGGGCGTTCCGCATCAGAAAAACCGCGTGAGATCGTGATTTTCACAACCCAAAACTGCCATACGGGATAAACCGAACCATATCACCCGGTTGGATATGCCGGGCACCATCTTCTATTTCGACCAGCCCTTCGGCCCAGCTGAGCCCGCTGATCCGGCCTGATCCTTCTGACTTGAAGACTACAACCCGGCCTTCCCGTATGCGCGCGCGCAGGTATTCGCGGCGGCCCGGTTTCTTGCGCTTTTCAAAGGCAGCGGGCACTTCGAACCCTTGCGGCTTGATCCAGCCTTCGCCAGACATCAGGCCCAGCGCCGGTCGCGCAAAGATCAAGGTGCAGACCAAGGCGGCAACGGGATTGCCGGGCAGTCCAAAGACCGGAGTTCCGGACCACAACCCCAAAGCCAGAGGGCGACCGGGTTTCAAGGCGATCCGCCAATGTTGCATCGCCCCCGCCTGGCGCAGCAAGGCAGATACGTGGTCTTCGTCACCAGCAGATGCGCCACCACTCGTCAGTATCACATCTGCCTGTTCCGCAGCCTGGTCCAGCCGTTCCCGCAGGGCATCCCGATCATCTGACACACGCCCCATATCCACAGGTACAAACCCCAGCCTTTCGACCAGAGACAACAGCATCGGGCGGTTGGCGTCGAATATCTGACCCGGTCCGGCGCACTCTCCGGCGTCGATCAGTTCATCGCCGGTCGATACCACGGCGACACGCAGCGGCTCGCGCACCTTCACCTCGGCAATGCCCAAAGCGGTGAGCAGCGCAAGGTCAGCCGGTGTCAATCGGCGCCCTGTAGGCAGGGCCAGATCGCCTGCGGCCACATCCTCGCCCGCTTGCCTGGTATTTGCCCCCTTTTTCAGCGGGCCGTGGAATGCGATATGCCCGTCTTTAACTGTGACATCCTCTTCCAGAATAACCGTATCCACCCCGTCAGGCAGCGCGGCACCCGTCAGAACGCGCACTGCCTGACCCTCGGGAACATCACCGTCGAACGGGATACCGGCTGCTGCACGCCCATCGACCAGCGGCAGGACCTGTGGCCCATCTGAAACCGGACCAGCGAACCCGAACCCATCCACGGCTGTATTCGGCTGCGGCGGGTTGGAACGTTGGGCTGTCACATCTTCTGCCAGAATGCGCCCACTCGCCTTTTTCAGCGCGACCACCTCGACCGAGGTAATCGGATGCAACCTGCCGCGCAAATAGGCCAAGGCGTCATCAACCGGCGTCCACTCCACACCCGCTGGCAGCGCAAAACAATCGTTGCGCAATGGTGGCGGGGCTATGTTCGGCTTTTTCTGAGTCACACCCAATATCCAGCCTTCCTCTGCCGCTGAAACATCTAATTGCGCTTTCAACTCCTGCTCTGTCAAACGCGACAGAGTCAAGGCGACCTGTTCGACCTGCCAAGCATCCTTGATCCGGCCGTCCGGTGGCGCACCCAAGCTGAGCGACGGCCAGATTTCCACAAAGGCAACGGGTCTATCCAACGACTCGAACGGCCAGACCGCGACTTGTCCGGCAAAGCGATGGCGGAGCCTGCTCAGAACTGGAAGCCCCATCATCACCTGCCCACCGACCGCGCCTGCACCCGCCATCTGCCAGCAGGTGAAACTGCCTTTTGCCAAGGCTTCAACCGCACGACGGTCGGAAAACGGATTGGAATAGCCCGTCTTGGTTCGCGGCAAACCATCAATGTCACGCCCGAGGCCATTCATCCAAAATGGGCCTCTTCCTCCGAGTTGTCGATTGACCCGGCCCGCCAAGTCGAAACGATTGTTCGTTTTCGGACCGTCTTCGACATGCTGTTCGAACCAGCCCCACAAGGTCAAGGGGTCATCCGTTCCGGTGATCGCGCGGGCAAAGCCCTTCGGGTATCCAAAAGGGAAATCGAACCCCAGAAACAGGCGGCGACCTGCCTTCAGTTCGGTGCGGATCAGGGCATCCAGCCACGCCTCGGCAAGCGCCCGGTTGCGCAGGTATTCGGGTTCCTGTGCCTGCCCTTCACGCGCAAGACAGACCCAGATCGCGTCTTTGCGCGGTGTTGGTCCGGTGTCATTTCCACCAGACCAGTCCACCATGGCAAAGGTCTGGAACAGGGTCACAAACCGACCTCATCCAATATGAAGTCCGCGATCCTGACTGTGTCGTTCAGGTCGAAAACCGGGCGATCCAGTTCCAGCGCCGTGTCGCTGGCAACGGCTCGAACGGTATCGTTTTCAATCGCGATCAGAGGGTTTCCTGCCTCGGCGCGAAACGCCTCGACCTTTGGGTGGCCTTCCCGTTTGAAGCCTTCAACCAGCACCAGATCAACCGGAGAAAGCCGCGCCAGCAGTTCGCCCAATGGCGGCTCGGGCGCGCCGCGCAGCTCTTGCATCAAGGCGACGCGCCGCCCCGACGCAAGCAACACCTCGCTAGCACCAGCAACGCGGTGACGATGACTATCCGTGCCCGGTTGGTCCACATCGACGCCGTGATGCGCGTGTTTGACAGTTGAGACGGTAAAGCCCCGCCCCGTGATTTCGGCCACCAGCCGTTCCATCAGCTCGGTTTTGCCCGCGTTTTTCCAACCGGTGACGCCGTAGACTCTCATACCTGCTCCAACAATGTCCGGGCGCGGTCCAGATCGTCAGGCGTATTTACATTGAAGAACGGATCAAACGGGTCAGCCTGAAACAAAGCCTCGCGCCCGTCATGTTTATCAGTCCACAGCACGACCTTGCGCAACCCGTCCGTCAGAGCCGCCCGCAGATCATCACGCAACGCCACAGGCCAGAGCCCAAAGGTCGGGTGCCGGTTGACCCGCCTGCCCCCACCGGATTTCAGCGCCTCGTCGCCCGTTCGCGGAGTAGTGGCCAAGACCAGAGGATGCACCTGCCCCGCTGCCGCCTCTTGCAGGCGCGCCACCAGATCACGTGGGAAGAACGGTGTATCTGCGGCAGCCGTTACGATGCTGTCGGCCCCCTGGTCTGCCGCCCAATCGAGCCCCGCCAGAACACCGGCCAAAGGGCCAGCGAAGCCTTCGATCGAGTCAGGCAGAACGGGTAGCGTCAGATCGCTGAAACGCTCGGGGTCGCCATTTGCGTTCAGGGCCAAACCATCGACTTGCGGAGACAGCCGGTCAACGACATGGGACAGCAAGCTCTGCCCACCAATCTGCAATAGACCTTTGTCACCGCCGCCCATCCGGGTGGCCTGCCCGCCTGCGAGGATGACGCCGAGGGGTTTCCTGTTTTCATCACTCATTGGCTACTCTTCCGCCGGTGTTTCCTGTCTTCGGCCACAACCGTCGACGGGTCCACATCACGAACCAACCGTTCCTCACCAGAAAGACAAACAAAGCGCTGTCCTCGCATCCGACCGATCAGCGTAAGGCCTACCTCACGCGCGATCTCAACACCCCAGGCGGTGAAGCCGGAACGGGACGCCAACACGGGAATGCCCATCATCGCCGTTTTGATCACCATCTCGGATGTCAGGCGACCGGTGGTGTAAAGGATCTTGTCCTCTGCCGAAGCACCCTCGGACAGCATCCAGCCTGCGATCTTGTCGACAGCGTTATGGCGACCCACGTCTTCCATATAAACCAGCGGGCGGTTTTCGCGGCACAGTACAGTCCCATGAATTGCCCCGGCCTCAAGATAAAGCGACGGGGTGCGGTTGATCTTGGCCGCCAGTTCGTAAAGCCACGAGGTCCGCACCTGCACTTGTGGCAGTTGAACGCCCTCAAGGCCCTCCATCATGTCCCCGAACACCGTTCCCACAGCGCAGCCACTGGTGCGTGTCTTTTTCTTCAGCTTGTCTTCGTACGAAGTCGCGCGTGCGGTGCGGACAACAACGGTTTCAAGATCATCATCGTAATCGACACGGGTAATCTCATCATCAGCCAGCAACATGCCCTGATTTCGCAGAAAACCCAGCGCCAGGTACTCGGGATAATCGCCAATGGTCATCGCCGTCACAATTTCCTGCGCGTTGAGGAAGATCGTCAGTGGGCGCTCTTCAACCACTGAAATCTGACTGACCTCGCCATTCTGGTCCACCCCCTCGACCGCACGGGTCAGGCGGGCCGCGCCCGGATCAGGAGCGATTACATAGTCTGACACGTCGGTTTCGGTGACCAATTGCAACCCCTCCACAAGACCGATACTGCTGCTGGCGTCACCATAGGATTTAGCCATGGCCTCTGCCACATCCAAGTCATACTTCTGGAAAGGTTTTCGCGACGGCACACCGTTTGTCTTCGTGGCTGTGCCTTTTGGTCTGTTGTTCGGTGTCTTCTCGACAGAAGCCGGGTTGAATATCGTGCAGACCATCGCCTTTTCCATCACCGTTTTTGCAGGCGCTGCGCAGTTTACAGCTCTGCAACTTCTGCAGGATGAAACGCCGACAATCATCGTTTTGATCTCAGCCCTGGCAGTGAACCTGCGGGTTGCGATGTATTCCGCATCACTGACGCCGTTTCTGGGTGCCGCGCCCTTGTGGCAGAGAGCATGTGCGGCTTACCTGATCGTTGATCAGTCTTACGCCTGTTCAATCGCGCAGTTCGAAAAAGAGCCTGATCTGACGATCCCCCAGCGAATGGCCTATTTCCTGGGTTCGGTCACTCCGATCACACCGCTGTGGGTTTTGGGAACCTGTCTGGGTGCCGTGCTGGGTGCTCAAATACCGGAAAGTTGGGCGCTGGACTTTGCCCTGCCGATCACCTTTCTGGCGATGATTGGGCCAATGATGCGTACGCTGGCCCATGTCATCGCCGCCCTGGTCGCCATTGTTGTTGCCCTGCTGACCGTGAGTGTGCCGTTCAATCTGGGCCTGCTGATCGCGGGCGCAGCAGGGATGATGGCCGGTGCGCAGGCGGAATTGATGCTAAAGCGGAACACGCTATGAACCAGATCGATCAGACAACAATATGGATCATCATCGCGGGTCTTGCGGTGGGCAGCTATGCTTTGCGCTTTACCTTCATCGGTCTCGTCGGTGATCGCCCGATGCCGCCCTGGTTGTTACGTCACCTTCGATATACAGCCGTGGCCATCCTGCCCGCACTGATCGCGCCGCTGGTGGTTTGGCCTGCAGCCACCGAAGGACAACCGGATATACCCCGTATGTCGGCCGCAGCGGTTGCACTGTCTGTGGGCATTCTAACCAAGAATGTGCTGGCCGCCATCTTTACCGGGGCGGCAACACTTTACATATTGCTGTATTTAGTTGGATGAAGCCGCGTCCAGCTGGTTCAGGCGCGCATTGTTGAACGCCAGTCCCTTTTGCAGGTCCGCGTCGTCGTTTTCACGGTACTCCGCCGTTTGAACGCCTTGCAGCGCTCCAAACTGATCCGACAGTTTGACCGGATAGAATGTGGTCGTGATCTGTTCGAACCCCGGAACCTGCTGCAACAGCTGCGAGGTAGAGTTCGCACAGAATGCACCAGCCACTGGGCCCATCTGCTTGGCCAGTTGCAATGCAATTTCGGCCTGTTGCGGAGTGACCTCGATCGTCTGGATGCGCGCATAATGTGTTTCGCGGGCGTGGCTGCTGCGATACGCACGTTCGACATTCGGGGTAATACCGTACAGCACATCGTTCCTGATCGGTACAACATCCGCCCGGAACGATCCTGCCGGGTCGAAAATAACCCGCTCACTGCCGCTGATCATCAACGACGTATGCGCACCCGAACCGGTTCGGGTGCTGATCATCGTGTACAAGGTCAGGGTCGATGGCCCCGGATCGCGATAGGAGCGGGACGTAATTTCAGTTTGATCCGCTTGTGGGCGCTGTGATGCAGCGCAACCAGCCAGCGTTGCGGCCACGAGGCACGCAGTCAATATCCTGAGCAAAGCCGCCCCCGAATTGCTTACGAGGCGAAAACTGCCAGGAACAGGCACAACAAGGCGATCGCGACCACACACCAAGTGGTGGCTTTGATGAAACCGTTGAAAGTTTTGGTTTGAACGTCGATGTTCATTTCGCCGTGCTTGTATTCAGCCATGAGTCTCAGAATCCCAATTCGCGTGTTTGACTTGTTGGATAATGGAAAACAAAACGCCTGTCACCACGTCATTCGCGCGCAGGGCGCGCTTACTTGAGGACCGAGCATCTTGGATACCCAAACCCCCACCGCCAGGGCAGGCCGCTGCACGGCCCGCCACCGAAACGAACCGCCCCATACATGGCATCCGCAGTGATCGCATGAATGGTGCGGATCTGATCAGGTTCCATATCGTAGCGATCCGCATATTCGTCGGCATTCAGATCTCCATGCGCCGCAACACAGGCATGCAGGGCATCGTCCGCCGCCAAACGCGCGTCATAGCTTTCCTCGGCCGAATCCGCGCCGCCAGCATTGTGATATGCCCGGTCGTGGATCACACAACAGTTTTCCCAAGGTGGATGTTCTTCAAAAAGTTCACCAACCTGCGGGAATTGCTTTGCCACCCAGCGCCAGCTTGCGGACAACCCACCCGAACACCCGTCTGTTTCAAATGGTTGCAGCTCGGCTCCGTTGCTCTGGTCCATCAAGGCGCGATGGGCAGGCATTTCGAACCGGCGCATCAAGTCCTGTGCCAAGGCAACATGCGGAAAGACGAGCAACAACAGCAACAGATTAAGGGCTTTCATCGCGCATCGCCTTGGTGTCGACTTGTAATCCGAACGCCGTGGCCAGCCACAACATCAGCCGCTCTGCCGGTCCCATTTCGGCGCGCACGCGAAGAACCTCATTGGCCATAGCCGGGCGATCGGTAATCAGACCATCAACGCCCATAGACGCCATTTTAGACATCTGCAGCGGATCGTTTACTGTCCAGACATAGATATCCCTGCCGGCATCGTGAACCTTTCGGATCAGGCCCGGCGTCGCCATCCCTGCGTTAACGGCGACAAACTCGCCCTCCAACCCCGACAGATCACCAACGGCTGTGGCCGCCAATACACCCGAACGCCAGTCCGGGCGCAGTTTCTTCATCTTTTGGACAGCCGGGTACTTCAACGACATGGTGGCGACCTCGTCCTGCATCTCCAACTCTTCCACCAGTTTGATCACCCGGTTTTCCAGATCGATATCATGGCCATAGTATTTCAGTTCGATAAGAACCCTGGACTTGCCTTTGGCCGCCTCCAGCACATCACGCAGAGTTGGCGTGCGTTCCGAGGCGTATTCCGGGTCGAACCAGCTGCCGATGTCGATATCGGCCACATCCGCCATTGTGGCATCCCAGACCTTCAGATTAACACCCGCCAGCTTCATGAAATCGCTGTCATGGGCCACGATGATCACGTCATCCGCGGATTCCTGAACATCGATTTCAACCCAATCCGCGCCGTCCTCGATGGCTTTCAGAACCGAGGCCATCGTGTTTTCCGGCCGCAAGGCCGCAGCACCCCGGTGACCAATGACCTCGGCATGATCCGGGGCCTGCACACGTTCCAGCAGACTTTGACCTGACCAAAGGCCAATACCCAACGCGGCTAGGGATGCACCCACTGTCACAAATACAGGCGCCTGAATTTTCCGGGGCTCTGGGTGAACGATCTTTTTTCCGTCTGTATCGAAAAACCCGTCCAGCAAGACGGCCAGCGCGCCCAGCGCCGTTGCTGCCAAAACCAGCCCCGCCAATGACCAGAGCCCAGCGACGACAAAACTGAAGGTCAGGGCCAGCTTGAGGTTGCCGCCGTCCTGCACGGGTACGAAAGTAAACAAATGGCTGGCCACTGCGGCAATCAAAGCGGCGATGACAAGGCGCATCCCCAGCCAAAGGACAAGCTCGATCTTCAACCGCCCGCGCTTGCCCTCCATTTTCTGCGCACTTTGGGCAAACGCTGCTTGGGGCGCAGTTCGTTCGAAAAGGACCAAATGCAGGGCCAGCGCCCAGGCGGACAGGCGGCGGATCAAAAGCCACGCCAGTACAAGAACAACCACTCCGATCAGAAGAACCGCCACCTTGAAGGCGGGGGGGCGGAAGGTCAGGTAATAGTTGATGTCATATTCAGTCAGCGTCCACCAAGCGATCAGGCCAGCGACAGCCACGAATGGCAGGGCAAGCAACAGGACACGCAGGATGAAACGCACGGCAAATCCGAACAACGCCGGGAAACGGGACAGGATCAATGCGAGCGCCGCACTGCCAGCACGCCAGGGATCCTGTTCGCCCATGCGCAGCGACCCGGCCATGACCGAGAACACAAAGACCTCAGCCAGCAGAAACAAACTCAGAACTACAACAGACGAGATAAACCCGACCGGAGACAGCAGGAACATGGCAATGTCCTGATCGGTCAAGGCCGTCTGGTCAGACAGAGAGACTGCCAGATTGACCGCCAGCGCCACCCCTGGCGCAATCAACGCCACAAGCAGCAACCGGACAGCGATATAGATAGGCACAAAAACCCGACGCCGGGCCCAGGCCCCCGCGTAGGCATGTGTTACGGCATGGAAATATCTGCTCACGCGGTCGCCTCCGAACTGATACATTCATTCAAAGGCGCGCAAACGTGAATTGCAAGTCAGCTGTCTTTCAGGTCTGCAGCTAGGCGGAACCCGATGCGGTTGGCTGGCTTGTCTTCAACCGATTTGGGAAGCGCACGCAACATCACGTTCAACTGGCTGACATGTTGCACCAGTTGCGTGCGGGCTCCGGTCCCGTCGGACCCGTAAAAGGTTATCATGTCGGGGTCGAAATAACCCATCCCCTCGATCCGCATTACACCTGCATCGCCACCGGTGAACCCCATCGCGACCTCATGATCGCCGTCCAGCGTCTGTTCGAAATTCTGGATGTACAGGATTAACCGCTCGTATGCCCATTGTGCGGGGCTCTTGCTAGCCACCGGTTTTTTCAACGTCTCGGGCAGTTTTTTGCTTCCGGATTCGGCTTTGGGATCGGCGTGCACCTCGTAACACTTTGGCAAAGCTGCGGCTTCTGCGGCCTCGGCCGAGGTTTCGATCTGGTCCTGCATTCGTCTACCCTTTGCGTTGATACAACCATGCCCCATCCGCGCGTTGCGTCCGGGTTACTGCACCAATGTGGTAGAGGTGATTTACATGTGCAACCGCCTCGACCAGCGCAAGGCCATACTCACCCTCGCGGATTGTACGTTTGAACAGCGGCATAAAGCAGTCAGCGGCAGATTTGGGCTGATCCAGATGATCCAGCAGCCGTTCCAGCGCGCCATGGTGGTTGTCAATCAGCTGCTTCATACGCAACGGCAGACCCGTGAAGGGCAGTTTGTGCCCACCCAAAACCAGATGATCGGGACGGGCGAGCGCCTGAAGCCTCTCACAGGCCTCCATCCATCCTGACACTGGATCGGCCATGGGTTCGGTCGCATAGACACCCAGATTGGGACTGATCGAACTTAAGATCTGATCGCCGCTGAGTACCAGATTGTCATCGCGGCTCCAGAAGGTGGCGTGTTCCGGTGCATGGCCATTGCCCATATGAACGTCCCAGTCACGTCCGCCCATACGGATCACGTCACCCTGCTTGATCCCGGTAAAACCCAGCGGCATGGGATAGACCGTGTCGGCAAAATTAAAGGGCCGGTCCGCCATCCGTTTGTTCAAAACTTCGGATGCCATGCCCGCGCTGCGATAGAAACCCAGCGTTTCTTGCGGCCAGGTTTCCTGCACATCCAGCGTCAGCATCCGCGCAAACAGCCACGAGGTGCGGCTTGTCACCAGCTCGGCGCCGTGTTCCGTCTGAAACCATCCGGCATTGCCAACATGGTCGGGATGGTGGTGAGTCACCACCACCCGCCTGATCGGCTTGCCTGCAAGAGGTCCGGCCATCAATGCTTCCCAGATGCGCCGCGTATTGTTCGAGGACAGCCCCGTATCGATCACCGTCCAGCTGTCGCCATCGTCCAGTGCGTAGATATTTACATGGTCCAGCGCCATAGGCAGGGGCAACCGCATCCAGAGAACACCTTGGGCAATCTCGGTGGCTTCGCCCTGCGCGGGCGGTTCAGACCACGGATATCTGATCCCCAATACGTGATCCCCGTCCATCAAACTGCAAACTCGTCCGTGCTCAGCGCGAAAAGGTCATCCGCCCCGTTCTGTGCCCGTGCCAAAAGGCCCGTATGTTCGGGCAACAGGGCGTTGATATAATACCGCGCCAGTTTCGCCCGCGGCCCCTCTGGGTCGGCAAGGGCTGCGGTCAGGTGATAATGCCCGCCCAGCACCCGGGCAAATGCCTGCAGATAAGCAACTGCGCCTGCAAAGCGGTTATTCATATCGTCCTGTGCCACCAGCCATTCTGTCGCCTCGCGCAGCGTTTCGGTGGCTTCCCAAACAGGGCCCGCCAGATCAGGCAGTGTTGCACGGGCGCGTTCAGCCTGGTCTTCAATCTCATCCAGCAAGTTCGAAGCAGCCTCGCCCCCGTCCATCATCTTCCGCGCAACAAGGTCCATCGCCTGAATGCCGTTGGTGCCCTCGTAGATCGCGGTGACACGCGCATCGCGATAGAACTGAGCTGCGCCGGTTTCCTCAATATATCCCATGCCACCATGCACCTGGACCCCTGTTTCAGCCACACGCATCCCGGTCTGAGTACCAAACGCCTTGCTGATCGGCGTCAACAGCGCGGCCCGCGCAGCCCAATCGGCGTCACCAGTGGCCTCTGCCATATCGATCGCAACCGCATTGGCCAACAGGATCGCGCGCGCGGCATAAACATCAGCACGCATATCCAAAAGCATACGGCGCACATCCGCATGATCGATGATCGTCCCGGACGGCGTTTTGCCTTGTTTCCGTTCCAGCGCATAAGCCACCGCGTGCTGATATGCACCTTCGGCCACGCCCACGCCCTGTCCGCCCACGCCGAGGCGCGCATTGTTCATCATGGTAAACATGGCCGCCATACCGCCATGTTCGGCACCCACCAGCCAGCCTTTGGCTTTGTCATATTGCATCACGCAGGTGGGCGACCCGTGCAAGCCCATCTTGTGTTCCAGCGAAACCACTTTCAGATCATTGGCCACGCCAGGATCACCATTTTCATCAGGCAGGAATTTGGGGACAAGGAATAACGAGATCCCTTTGGTGCCGGGCACCCCATCGGGAAGGCGGGCCAGTACCAGATGGCAGACATTCTCGGTGAAATCGGTATCGCCCCACGAGATGAAGATCTTTTGACCGGTGATCGAATATGTCCCGTCACCGTTCGGCTCAGCCTTCGCAGACAGCGCGCCAACATCGGATCCAGCCTGAGCTTCGGTCAGGTTCATGGTGCCCGACCATTCCCCCGTCATCATCTTAGGCAGATACAGCGCTTTCAATTCGTCGCTGGCGTGATGCTCTAACGCCTCGATCTGGCCCTGAGACATAAGCGGCGCAAGTTGCAGCGACAGGCAGGCGGCACTCATCATCTCGTTGACCGCCGTGGTGATGGTCATAGGCAGCCCCATCCCCCCGTATTCAGGATTACCACTGATCCCGATCCAGCCACCTTCGGCAATTGCCTTCCAGCCGTCTGCATATCCCGGAGAAGTTCGCAGCACGCCATTTTCAAGCCGTGCAGGTTCCAGATCACCGGGACGCTGCAGAGGGGCCATCACCTCTTCGCACATCTTTCCAGCTTCGGTCAGGATCGCATTGACCACATCCCCGCTGGCATCAGCAAATTTATCCGTCGCAGCGACCTGGTCGAACCCGACCACTTGGTCCAGCAGGAACTGGTAATCTGAAATTGGGGTGCGATAGGGCATGATCACTCTCGAAGGCTAACAATTCAGAACATATCGGCAGGCTTGGAATTGTGGGCAAGCGCCGGTAAGCGTATGAGCTTGGATCAATTACCTACTGTCCCTTATGTTTCAAGCAACCAAAACGCGGCGTCACCAGTTATGATCTCAACCGGCACTCAGGAATTGACGGCGGATCCCGGCGGTATCGCGCGGGCTGCAGATATGTTGCGACAGGGCCTTCTGGTCGCTTTCCCGACCGAGACGGTCTACGGCCTGGGCGGCGATGCCCGCAACGGGCAGGCGGTGGCGTCGATCTACGAGGCCAAGGGGCGGCCCAGTTTCAATCCGCTGATCGCACATGTCGCTTCGGTCGCCGCGGCGCAACGGTATGTGCAATGGTCAGATCAGGCCGAGCATCTGGCGCAGGCCTTTTGGCCCGGTCCGCTTACCTTGGTTTTGCCCTTGCGCGAAGGGCACGGGATTTCATCGCTGGTGACGGCAGGTTTGGATACGTTGGCCGTGCGCGTTCCGGCACATCCGACAGCGCGCACGCTGCTGGCCAAATTTGATGGCCCGGTTGCGGCGCCTTCGGCAAACCCGTCGGGTCAGATCAGTCCGACCAAGGCAAGTCATGTCTGGTCAGGTCTTGGCGGCAAGATCGCGGCTGTTCTGGATGACGGGCCGTGCGGTGTCGGGCTTGAATCCACCATCATCGGCCTGGCTGGGGAACCTGCACTTTTGCGTCCAGGTGGCATCGCGCTGGAGCAGGTCGAAGAGACGCTGAAAATGCGTCTGCATCTGCATCAATCCGGTGATCTTCTGACCGCCCCCGGCCAGTTGCAATCACACTATGCGCCGGACGCTCCGGTCCGTTTGAATGCCAAAACCCGTCAGGGTGACGAGGTGTTTCTGGGATTTGGGCAGGTAGAGTGCGACCTGAACTTGTCCGCCACTGGCAACTTGACCGAAGCGGCGGCAAATCTGTTTGCGTTTCTGCATCAGCTGAACGAAACCGGGCGACCGATTGCCGTTTCTCCGATCCCTGACACGGGTTTGGGGGCGGCAATCAATGACCGGCTGCGGCGCGCGGCGGCACCCCGTGACAGCTGATCACGCTCGCCCCGCGCTGGCAGAAAGGGTCAGCGGGTCCACGCCCAAAGAAGCCAACGCTGCCTCCCATTTCGCATCATCGGGCACATCGAAAACAAGTTTCGACGTTGCTTCGGTGGTTAGCCAGCCGTTCATGGCAATTTCATCCTCAAGCTGACCGGGCCCCCAGCCGGAATAACCCAGCGCCAGCATCGAGTTCAGCGGCCCAGTGCCTGACGCCAAATCCTCGAGCACATCAAGTGTCGCCGTCATGCTGAAATCCTCGGAAATCTGCATTGAATGCAGGTTGGCCTCGTAATCGGCGCTGTGAAGGACAAAGCCGCGTGACATCTCGACCGGCCCACCGAAATGCACAAGGCGTTCGCCGACAATCGGAACACGGCAGGCGATGTTCAGTTGACCCAGCAAAGTCTTGATCCGCAGGTCCGAGGGCTTGTTCACAATCAAACCCATGGCACCGTCGTCACCATGACTGCACACATACACCACCGAATGGTCGAATCGCGGATCCCCCATACCAGGCATCGCAATCAACAGTTTTCCGGTCAGGTCCATGGGCCGCCATCTCTTTCTCAGAACACCTCAACAATGGCCCCGCAGCATGTCTATTGGCAAGAGAACAACAGGTATTTTGGCGGATTTCATCCCAGTGAACAGAACGTGACTTGGAATCCGGGCCAACGCCGCGCATTTAAGAGGGATGAAGATGTCGATGAAACACACTGCCGTCGCTGCACTCGCTTGCCTGCATCTGGCCGCCCCGGTTGCCGCTCAGGGTCTGGACGGCGTGGTTCAGCTGGATGTTCTGGATGGCGGACGGACTGCAAACGGCACTTATCTTACCGCCTTGAAGGTGACGCTTGAGGATGGTTGGAAAACCTACTGGCGCGCGCCCGGAGATGCTGGCATCCCGCCGGAAATCAACTGGAAACGCTCAAGCAATGTCGGGCGTGTAGAGATCACATGGCCTGCCCCCGATGTCTTCGATCAGAACGGGTTGCAGTCGATCGGTTACAAGAATCAACTGGTCCTTCCGATTGAGATTACGCCGCACAACCCTGCCAAGCCGGTCCGATTGCAGGGCGAAATGGATCTGGGCGTTTGCAAAGACGTTTGTATTCCGGAACGTCTGGGCTTTGACCACACGCTCGACGCTAATGCCGGACGCCATCCCGCGATTGCCGCCGCACTGGCGCAACGCCCTTATTCCGCGCAAGAAGCTCGTGTGTCCAGTGCCACCTGTCGTCTGACGCCGACGAAAGATGGTATGCGTATCGAAGCACGAGTGACCATGCCATCGGCAGGTGGTCATGAAGTGGCTGTTATCGAACCCGGCAATCCCTCCCTCTGGGCGTCGCAGCCGGTTGCGCAACGGCAGGGCGATACGTTGGTCGCCGAGGCCGAGATTATCAATGCGTCGGGTACACCTTTTGCGCTGGATCGGTCGGAAATCCGGATTACTGTTCTGGGCGCCAATCACGCAGTTGATATTCAGGGCTGCAGCGCAGGCTGAATTCATGACCCAATCGCCAAAAATCGGTGCCCTGGCCGTTGTTCTGCATCAGGATCAGGTTCTTCTGGTTCAGCGCAGCAAGCAGCCCGACGCCGGGCTGTGGGGGTTTCCCGGTGGCCATGTCGAATGGGGTGAAACCGTATTGGAAGCGGCACAACGCGAATTGCTGGAAGAAACCTCGGTGATCGCGCAGTCGTCACATTATCTGAAAAATCTGGACCTTGTGCGCCGAACCCCAGATGGGCTGATCGTGTCCCATTACCTGCTGGTCGGGGTCGCCTGCCAGTATCGCTCGGGCACGCCAAAGGCCGGTGACGACGCACTGGATGCCCGGTGGTTTCCCGTCGATCAGATACGCCAGGGCAACCTGCCCATGAGCGCGCGGGTCATTGAGCTTATGGAATATGCCTTGCGTGCGGTTTAAGCATCTGCCGATTTCGTGAGGCGACCATAAAGCATGCCTGAGGCAGCAATGCTCAGAATCACAATCGGCACAGCGCCGGCAACAAACGCGCCCAGCCCCATTTTCAATGCGGCAATGCCATCCTCACCGGGGTAAAGGCTTTGTAGCATGGCAAGCGGTGCACCGTTGATGGCAGGCCAGATCATCGTCAAGGCAAACCAGACCCCAAGCATCGCGCCGGTTCCGGCCAACGCGCCACGAACAACCTTGTCAGGGGCCCGCGCCGCGCGGCGCATGGCTGTCATCGGACGTGCCACGTCATTGAGAACTCCCAGCAAGGCAGGCACAAGTACCAACACCAGCAACATTCCGAAACCAAGCCCGTAGACCAGTGTGATTACTGTCGGTTTCAGGAACTGCGCCTGTTGAGAGCCTTCATATAGTAAGGGCGCAAGGCCAAGAACCGTGGTCAGCGTTGTCAGCATCACGGGTCGCAACCTGTCCGCCGTGCCATCCAGAATAGACGGAATCAACCCGCGATCCTGCTGGTATGCGTCGATTGTCGTCACAAGAACGATGGAGTCGTTGATGATGATCCCTGTCATGCCCAGCAACCCGACCACCGTGAACATGCTAAGCGGCACCTCCCAGATGTAATGGCCCCAGATTGCCCCTACCAGGCCAAAGGGAATAATCGCCATAACCACAAGGGGCCGTGTCCAGCTGGCAAAAACCCAGGCCAGTACAAGGTAAATACCAGTCAGGCACAGGATCAGACCATTGCGGGCCTCGGACAGGAACTCGTTTTCCTGTTCGCTCAGACCCGACATGCGCCACTCAACCTGCCTTTCGGCCGCGATATTGGGCAGGATCTCGTCCTGCATCACGCGTTCAATTTCGGCGGCCCGTGCCGGATCGTCCTCCGAGATGTCACCTGTTACCGAAACCACCCTCAGGCCGTTTTCACGCCGAACCGTCGAAAACCCGGACTTGCGTTCGACCGAAACGATATCAGCCAGCGGTACATAGACCCCGTCAGGAGAACGCATCAGAGTTCGTTCCAGAAAATCTGCCGTCAGTTCACCTTCGGGCAGTTCGACACGGATCTCGGCACTGCGCGGCCCGTCGGGGAAGGTTGCGGCCTCAATCCCGTTTAAACGGTTGCGCAAAGCCCGCCCCAGCGTTTCGATCCGAAAGCCCAGCGCCTGACCCTGTGCCGTCAGATCAAGAAGAAACTCTTCCTTGTCATATGCCAAAGTGTCCTCAAGCGCCGAGACTTCAGGAAACTTCGACAGCGCGGTATGCAAATCTTCTGATGCGGCTTTCAGGACATTTACGTCCGAGCCATAGAATTGCACGTCGATGGCGTCGCCGCCGGGGCCGGACCGCCAACCGCGGAAGCTGATCACTTCGACCTTGGGGTGGCGCGGTACGAAATCCTGTAGCTCGCCCACAAACTCAAAACTCGAATAGGGGCGCAGATCGGCGTCGATCAATTCAATCGAAATACCACCCAGCACACTGCCGTCCTTGCCGTCAGCCGCAGCAAGCGCACGCCCGGCATTGCCCCCAACTTCGGCCAGGACATAGTCAATTGGATTTCGGCCATGACGCTCTTCGTAGATCCGGCCCAGTTCGTTGGTTGCGTCCTGTAGAATGCGCATCATTTCAAGCGTATCTGACCGGGTCGACCCCTCGCGCATAATAAACCCGCCGCTGACTGAACTGCGTTCAGGTGCGTTGAAGAACCGCCAGTTCACGTCGCCACGAATGAACAATGCGACCTGACTGGCCAGGATGGCGATCATCAGCGCGGCGACCACATAACGCGCCCAGATCACCCAGGCGATCAACGGGCGGAACAAGTGATCCCGAACCCAACGAAAACCACGATTGACGACACGGTTCGGCAGATCGTACCAGTGTTCCTTGGCCGAATGCGCAATTGCGTGCGCCATGTGATTGGGCAGGATCAGGAAGCATTCCACCAGCGATGCAACCAGAACTGCGATCACCGTGAAGGGGATATCGCGGATCAGTTCTCCGAAACGTCCTCCAACCAACGTCAGGCCGAAAAACGCAATCACGGTCGTTACCGTGGCGGCCAGAACCGGCATTGCCATTCGACGGGCGGCACGCTCAGCGGCTTCCACAGGTGTCTCACCCAATCGACGGGCACGAAAATCGGCGTGCTCACCCACGACAATGGCGTCATCTACGACGATCCCCAAGGTGATGATCAGACCGAACAGGGAAACCATGTTCAGCGACAGACCGCCCAGATACATCAGCGCGATCGCCGCCGACATCGCCACCGGGATACCCGCCGCGACCCAAAACGCAATGCGCGCATTCAGAAACAGGAACAACAGGATGACAACCAGCCCCAGCCCCATCAGCCCGTTATCCACGAGGATGTTCAGCCGGTCGGTAATCGCTTGCGCCCGGGTACGGATCAGATCAATTCTCACACCTTCAGGCAGGCTGGCCTGCATCTCGCGGGCTACGTCCTCGACCGTGTGCTGAATGCCTATCGCATCGCCCAGGTTCGACCGGTCCACTCTGATGGACATGGCGGGATTGTCGCCCACATAATAGCTGCGGTGCCGGGTGACGTCTTCGATCCGAAGTGTTGCTATGTCACCAACCTTCAGCTTCGACCCATCTTCGTTCACCCGCAGCGCGATGCCTTCGATCTGTTCGGGCGTGCGTTTCTCAGTCCCTGCCCGGATACGAGCCCCGGCGCCTTCCACATCACCCGCAGGATCCGTGGTGACTTCAGCCCCGATCGCCGCCGCGATTTCCGCCATTGAGATATCATTGGCAATCAATTGCGCTGTGGTGACTTCGACAACAATGCGCGGTGCGGCAATACCTCGGATTGTCGTGCGGGTCACACCAGATGCGAATAAACGATTGATAAGCTCATCCGTCAGCTTCGCCAGTTGAGCAGTATCGGTCGGCCCCGTGATCACTACATCCGTCACCCGATCACGCCACGCCCCGCGTTGAATCTTGGGCTCCTCAGCGTCTTCCGGCAGATCTGTGACAGCGTCTACGGCGGTCCTAACATCCTCGACAGCGCGGGACACATCCCAGTTGGGTTCGAATTCCAGCCTGATCCGGGTCCATTCATGATGCGAGGAAGCCTCGGTGCTGATCACCCCTTCGACGGCCAGCAGCGCAGGTTCCAGCAACTGCACGATTCCGGCGTCCATGTCCTCGGGCCCGGCGCCTTCCCAGGTCACGGATACATCGACGCGTTCCAGAATGACGTCCGGAAAGAACTGCGCCCGCATGTTCGGGATTGCCGCCGCGCCAAGAACCAGCATGACAAGCAACAGCAGGTTGGCAACTGTCCGATGCCGCGTGAAGTAACTGAGAATGCCGCCCGCCGCGCCAGGTATCTCGCGCATCATGGCGTTTATCCCCCAGCCCTGGTTTCAATGCTGCGCACCAAAGACGTCGGCACACGAGCTTCGCGCAGCCGGGTTAGAACCTGCGTCTTTTCCTTCGGAGGCATCGCACTGTTCGCCTCGACTTGCGCCACAAGTTCGGCGCGCTTCTCGTCCGTCAGCTCGACCATTCCGGGGTCTGCACCCGCCTCAAACCGCAGGGGCCGCACCCGCACGCCCGACCCAAGCAGGGGGGTTCGCCCGACGACGACCTCTCGCCCTTCCAAACCGTCGCCCCGCAGCAGAACCTCGTCCCCCTGGCGGCGGATGAGTTGAACCGGCAGGCTTTCCAAACGGTCATCAGGGCCAAGCACCAGAACTGTTCCGGATGCATCAAGGGCCGACGACGGCAGTCGGTAAACTCCGGCAAGCGGTTGTTCCTGAACTGAAACCGTAACGAAATCCCCGGGTTTAAACCCCGATGCCTCTTGCAGACGGGCATAGATCAACCGCCCGGTCTGGCCTTCACCGGCAGACCCGCTGTCGCGGCTAATCTGGCCAATCGCGGTCAGATCGGTCCCTGTCACTTCGAGCGATATGGTTACCGGCGCGTTGATCAGACGATCGCCGCCATCCAAAAGCCGCACATATTGCGCGGTCGACACCCGAAATGCCACCTCAAGGTCGTTGGGATCAACCAGTTCAGCCAGCTTTTCATTTGCCGATACCAGCCGCCCTTCCACAAGCGTCACATCCGTTAAAGTACCGCCAAAGCCCGCCCGGATTGTCATGTCGCCCAGATCACGTTCCGCAGCTTCCAGTGCTATCATGGCGCGGGCCAACAGGGTTGATGCCTGATCCACACGGGATTCAGCCTGTGCCAGCGCAATACGCCGCGCCAGTACGGCCTGTTGCGCCGCTGCGGCAGCCAGTTCGGCCTCTTCCACGCTAGCGGCGGCCCCCACGCCCCGAGATTCCAGATCGCGTTGACGTTGCAACGCCCTTTCCCGCAGTTCCGCCTGAGCCTCAGCCGATTTCAGCTCGTCCTGCGCCAGCAGCAACGAGCGTTCTGCATCGCGCTCTTCAAACTGAGCGTCCAAGAGGTCGGACTTGGCCCGATCCAGTGCGGATTGCGCATCTGCCGGGTCCAGTTCAACCAGCACTTCACCAGCCTCAACAATTCCACCATCTTCAAAGTCTTCCGCCAGCGCGACAACGCGACCACCAAGCGCCGCGCGCAACTCCAGCCTGCGGCGGCTTTGAACCTCTCCGAAAGCTTCAAGATATGGGGTGACGGTTTCCGCCTCGGCAGGCCGAACCGAAACAGCAAAGATCCTTTCTCGAGCGGGAGGTGTCGCGTTATCGTGCGTCAAAGCCTCCTGAACGGCCCCAACGATCATCTGCACGGCAACAAACAACAAAGCCAGCGCCAGAAACGCCAGAAAAATACCGACAAGACTATGCCGCAGAAATCGCATCAATCAGTTACCCCGGTTGCACCACGCTGCCGTCCACAACATGTAGCTGGATCAGGAAATATGCCAAGCCACAAGGCGGTTATACGGAATGGAACGTATGACCAGTCTACTTCCGTCGCAGATGTTCGTCCAATCTGGGCATTATTTCCACAAAATTGCACGGGCGATGGCGATAATCGAACTGTTTTTCCAAAATACCGTCCCACGCGTCCTTGCAGGCCCCCGGACTGCCGGGTAATGCGAACAGGTATGTCCCCCCGGCAACGCCCCCCGTCGCCCGTGACTGCACCGCCGAAGTTCCGATCTTTCCCATCGAGATGATCGTGAAGACAGTGCCAAAGGCTTCGATCTCTTTTTCATAGACATCGCGATGCGCCTCGACGGTGACATCGCGCCCAGTCAGACCCGTGCCGCCGGTCGAAATCACGACGTCGATCTGTTCGTCCGCCACCCACGCGCGTAACTGATCTGCGATCTGTTTGCGCTCGTCCCGAATTATCCTGCGATCCGCGACGACATGGCCTGCCTTTTCAATCCGGTCCACCAATGTCTGTCCCGAGCGGTCCTCTTTCATCGATCTGGTATCCGAAACAGTCAGTACGGCGATCTTAACCGGGATGAACTCCATGGTTTCATCAATGCGCGACATGTGGTGTCAGGCCCTTTCCAGAATGGCAAGCCGGACCGCAAGGGCCGCAAAAATGCCCCCTGTAATCCAGCCCAGAATACGTGAGGCGCGCGGATTCGAGACCAGATGGCGCCCCGCGCTTCCGGCGAAAACACCAACCAGCCCGTTCACGACGAACCCACCGATGCCGATGATTGTGCCGAAGATCAAAAACTGCATCAGGACCGACCCCCGCGACGGGTCTACAAATTGCGGGATAAAGGCCAGAACGAACAGAATAACCTTGGGGTTCGTCAGATTGACAAGCATCCCATCCCGAAAGGACAACCGGGCCGGTTTGACGGGGGCCTCGGCCGACACTGCGCCATTTCGAACAGCACCCCAGGCAAGATACAACAGGTATGCAACACCAACCCAGCGAATGACATCGAACAGCCATGGCAAGGCCGCAACCGCCGCGCCGAGGCCCAGCCCAGCCAGAAGGACCTGTATCATTCCACCCGCGGAAATCCCAGCACTTGCGGCAATTGCTGCGCGCGGACCTGATCGCAGGCCCTGACCGAAACAGAACATCATATCCGCGCCCGGTGTCAGGTTCAGCGCCAGCGCGGCGGGAATGAAGGCAAGCAGCGTTACCAACTCAATCATACAGCGACCTCGAACCAGTTTACCTTGGGGCCAAGGTTGGCGATCCGGGTGCGGCCGATCGAGCCGCGATATCCCCAGCTGTCGTGAATATGGCCGCAAAACGTGAAACGGGGCTGTATCCGCTCGATCGCGTCCCGAACAGCGATCGAGCCCACAGCCATGCCTTGCGAGGTCACATCCCCATGGCCCTTGGGCGGTGAGTGCGAAATCAGGATATCTGCTCCGCTGCAGCGCGCCAGCAGTTCGGCGGCCTCACCCTCGGTCAGATCACAGGACCAATCACCAAACGGTGTGGGTGGAACACCGTAGCCAAGCCCGAACAGGCGCAATCCATCCACCGTCATTCCCGTTCCATGCAGAACATGCACACCCTCGGGCACAGCTTTGCCCAGATCCTCTGCGCTTTCTGCATTCCCGGGTATCAGGACCAGCGGCGCTGAAACGCCCGAAAGCATTTGCATCGCCTCGTCCAGACCCTGCCGCATATTGCAATAATCCCCTGCGCCGATAACCAGGTCGGCATCAGCGCTGGCCGCCACCAGATCAGCAGCGCGGTTGCGCGCCATATGAAGATCGGAAAACGCCAAGATCTTCATGACTCACCTCGCAGCCGGGCTTGTAACTCCAGCAGATCAGCCCAGGCCTGTCGCTTCATTTGCGGCTGGCGCAGCAAATAAGCTGGATGAAACATTGGGATCACAGGCAGGTCCATCGCCTGATCCCATTGGCCGCGCAATCGGGTAATCCCGCGCTTGCCCAGAACGGCCTGACAGCTGATATTGCCCATCACCACCAGAACCTCGGGCCGGGCCAACGCCACGTGACGTTCCAGGAAGGGCTTCATCATCCCGATTTCTTCGGGCTTTGGGTCACGGTTCTGTGGGGGCCGCCATGGCAGCACGTTTGTGATATAGACGTTCTGCCTGCGATCCAGATCAATCGCGGCCAACATGCGATCCAGCAACTGGCCCGCGCGCCCGACAAAGGGCTTGCCCTCGCGGTCTTCGTCGCGGCCCGGCGCCTCACCGATGATCATCACCCGCGCACCGGGCGTTCCATCAGCAAAAACCAACTGCCGCGCCCCGCGCTTCAGCTCGCAGTGATCAAAAGCTTCCATCGCATCGCGCAGCTGATCCAGTGACCCCGCCCCCTTGGCCGCTGCTTGCGCAACCGTTACCGGGTCGGTCTGTCCGGGCTTTGACGGGATGGCTGCCGCAACCTCTGCCTTCTTGGGCTTTGGTGATGTGTCCGGCACCGAATATCGATCAACCGGAGCATCCCCGATTGCCTCGGTCACGCCCAGTTCGACCTGCCATTCCAGCAAGGCCCGTGCAGAGTAATAGTCCAAGCCCGATTCCATATGGATAATTTACCCGCCTGAGGGCTGATGGAAAGCGAATTGGGCTTGATCGGTCGCTCTGTCGCGCCGACCATCAGGGCACGATGCTCAGAACCTTGCGAATCCTCCTGATCGGGCTTGGACTGGTGCTTACCGGCAATCCGGCATTGGCGACGTTCCACAACGAACAGGGCCAGTGCCGTGCGGGCCAGTTCAAATGCGGCACCACCTGCTGTTCCGGCGGTCAAAGATGCAGCTTTGATGGGCACTGCATACCGCTGGGCGGCACCTATTGCGGTGGCGGGCGCAGCTGCGGCCCGTTTGAACGCTGCGTAGCGGGAGGAGCGAGCTGTGCACCCGCAGGCGTGAACAAATGCACATCGCGTCTGGATTGCCCCGGTGACAGTTTTTGCAATGGGCGCGGCGAATGTGAACGGATCACACCAGATTCGGGTACAGCCCCTCCTACGATATGCGAGGATGGCCGAACTTGTGCGCGCGGCTCGTCCTGTCTGCCGGGTGGGGGGTGTTCCCGTCCGGGATGGTTCCTGTGCGAAGAAACAGGCTCGCAGTGCCGTCCGGGATTCAAATGCTCGGACCATCAGGGTTGCGTGCCGATCAAAGCCATCGACTGCGGATACGGCAAATGGTGCAAACCAGGTGAACAATGTCTGCCCGAAGGCGGCTGCGAAAAACTGCCAGAGGGTTCTGATCCTTAGGTTGCTTTGCACCGCGTGGCTTTCTATAAGCGGCCCGATTGTCAGACAGGAGCCCGCCCATGCGTTTCGCCCATCGTCACCTTCTTGGCATCGAGCATCTGTCGCAATCCGATATCACCGAAATTCTCGATCTGGCCGAAACCTATGTCGACATGAACCGCCAGTCGACCAAACATTCGGATGTGTTGTCGGGGCTCACCCAGATCAACATGTTCTTTGAAAACTCGACCCGAACGCAGGCAAGCTTCGAACTGGCTGGCAAGCGTCTGGGTGCAGATGTGATGAACATGGCGATGCAGGCCAGTTCGATCAAAAAGGGCGAGACGCTGATCGACACTGCGCTGACCCTGAACGCGATGCATCCCGACCTTTTGGTGGTGCGTCACCCGCATTCGGGCGCGGTCGACCTGCTGGCGCAGAAGGTCAACTGCGCTGTTCTGAACGCAGGCGACGGGCGGCACGAACATCCGACACAAGCTTTGCTGGACGCGCTGACGATCCGCCGCGCCAAAGGTCGCCTGCACCGTCTGAACATCGCCATTTGCGGCGATGTCGCGCACTCTCGTGTTGCTCGATCCAATTTGATCCTGCTGGGCAAGATGGAAAACCGCATTCGTCTGATCGGCCCGCCCACACTCGTGCCGTCGCAATTCGCCGAGTTCGGGGCCGAGGTTTATGACGACATGAACGAGGGTCTCAAAGACGTCGATGTGGTCATGATGCTGCGCCTTCAGAAAGAACGAATGGACGGAGGCTTCATCCCGTCAGAACGCGAGTACTACCACCGTTACGGCTTGAATGCGGAAAAGCTGGCGCTGGCCAAGCCCGATGCCATCGTCATGCACCCCGGCCCAATGAACCGCGGGGTTGAGATCGACGGAACCCTGGCTGATGACATCAATCGATCCGTAATACAGGAGCAGGTGGAGATGGGGGTCGCTGTCCGCATGGCCGCCATGGACCTTCTGGCCCGCAACCTGCGCGAGGTTGCATGAGCAATCTGAAAATCGCCCCCCATGAACGCGGCGTTCTGCGCCTATTCACACTGAACATGCGCCCGGAAGAGGCAAAGTTCCTGCGCGAACCGGGTGCCGCCGATCAGGTGCTTGGCGTCGACGGGCTGGACCCCGAGCAGATCGACATTTTTCCGGTATCCGACCTCGAAGAACTTGGGCTTTACGGCTATCTGAACGAAGGGTGCGGCGTGTCCGAAGATCAGTTGGACCGTGCCGCGCTGGCGCAGATCGGCGGATGGGTCATGGTTCTGCGCAGCGCAGCGTTCAAAGACCAGGCCACGACACTTGAACCCGATCCCCGGCTTCACATGATTGGTCTTTTCACGGAAGAGGCGACCAATTGGACCGGCGGAACGATCGAGACCGAAAGCGCCAAGCCTTTCTCGGCCCCGCAAACCGCGCCGGTTGACAACAAACCGCTCCGCATAGGCTCGGCCGTTATGGCATTGGCAGTACTTTTGATCACCGGAGGGATTCTATGGCTGATCCTGTAGTCTTTGCCCCGGACAAGGGCGCGTATATCCGCACCAATGCATGGCTTGCGGCCGCTGCCATGGCCGGAGCAATGGCTGTCTTGTGGTTGACCGGCAACCCTTATGTCTGGACCGGAGCACCTGCTGGCCTCGCCGCTATCGGCATCCGCGCGTGGTATCTGGCATCGGAAGAACTGGCTGCTAACTGGGAGATGACCGGCACTTTGTTGACCGGCCCCGGTCCCCGCAAAGTACCGCTGAATCAGGTCGAGGCGGTTAAAACCATGGGCAGTTTTGTCCAAGTCGTTACCAAAGGCGGCGACAAACACCTGATCAAGTATCAGGCCGATCCCGCCGCCACGAAGGCCGCCATCGAAAGGGCTGTTCCATGACTTCCGTTCTTTTCGCCAACGCCCGCCTGATCGACCCCGAAGCCGGAACAGAGTCAACTGGCTGGTTGCAGGTGAACAATGGCCGGATTACCGCCCGAGGCGAAGGAAGCGCGCCGTGTACTGAAGGGCATATCGTAGAGTGCAACGGCAAGTGCCTCGCCCCTGGCATCATCGATATTGGCGTCAAGGTCTGTGAACCCGGTGAACGTCATAAGGAAAGCTATCGGTCAGCAGGACTTGCTGCTGCAGCTGGCGGTGTCACGACGATTGTCACCCGACCGGATACTCTGCCAGCAGTCGACACACCGGAAACGCTGGAATTCGCGACACGCCGGGCGCAGGCCGATGCGCCAGTCAATGTTCTGCCGATGGCTGCCCTGACCAAAGGGCGCGAAGGGCGTGAGATGACCGAGATCGGGTTTCTGATGGACGCGGGCGCGATCGCCTTCACCGATTGCGATCACGTCATCACTAATACCAAGGTGTTTTCCCGTGCCCTGACCTATGCGAAATCCTGTGGCGCGCTTGTGATAGCCCACCCGCAAGAGCCGGGGCTGAGCGCCGGGGCCGCAGCGACCAGTGGCAAGTTCGCGGCACTGCGCGGCTTGCCCGTAGTGTCACCGATGGCAGAGCGGATGGGGCTGGACCGCGACATTGCCCTGCTGGAGATGACCGGTGCCGCCTATCACGCCGACCAAATCACCACTGCCCGGGCGCTGCCTGCACTGGAGCGCGCCAAGCGCAATGGGCTGGACATAACCGCAGGGACGTCGATCCACCACTTGACGTTGAACGAGCTTGACGTGGCCGACTATCGCACCTTCTTCAAGGTCAAGCCGCCGCTGCGATCAGAAGACGACAGGCAAGCGGTAATTGAAGCTGTTCGCACCGGGCTGATCGATATCATCAGCTCGATGCACACCCCTCAGGACGAAGAAAGCAAGCGCCTGCCGTTTGAAGAAGCGGCCTCGGGTGCGGTCGCACTGGAAACGCTTCTGCCCGCGGCCTTGCGCCTGTATCACGCGGGCCAGCTGGATCTGCCGACGCTTTTTCGGGCCATGGCCCTTAACCCGGCCAAGCGGCTTGGACTGGACAGCGGTCGCCTGTCGAAAGGCGCGCCAGCCGATCTGGTTCTGTTCGACCCGGATGTGCCTTTTGTGCTTGATCGGTTTGCACTAAAATCAAAATCTCAGAACACTCCATTTGACGGCCAGCGGATGCAAGGTAAGGTCATTTCGACTTATGTGGCAGGTAATGAAGTGTTCCGGAGACCCTGATGCCCCCAATCGACAACTCGACTAGCGAACTGCTCCAATGGGCGGTCGTTGGATACCTGATGGGCTCCATTCCCTTCGGCTTGTTGCTTGCCAAGATCATGGGGCTGGGAAATCTGCGCGAGATCGGGTCCGGGAATATCGGGGCGACAAATGTCCTGCGCACCGGCAACAAGGCCGCTGCGGCACTGACCTTGCTGTTTGACGCAGGCAAGGGGGCGGCGGCCGTTCTGATCGCAAGCGCGTATGCGGGTGAAGATGCGGCCCAGGTTGCCGCTCTTATGGCGTTTTTAGGCCATTGCTTTCCGGTTTGGCTGAGCTTCAAGGGTGGCAAGGGCGTGGCAACCTTTCTGGGGCTTTGGCTGGCACTGGACTGGCGCGTCGGTGTTGCCTGCTGCCTTACCTGGCTGGTCGCGGCGGCAATCTGGCGGATATCCTCGGTTGGCGCATTGGCTGCGGCCGCGCTGTCAACGACTTGGGTGTTGTTGCTGTCAAACGGGACTACATTTATCCTTGGGATAATTCTGACACTTCTGGTCTACTGGCGGCACAGCTCGAACGTCGCGCGGATCAAGGCCGGAACGGAACCCAGAATCGGAAAGCCGTGATCGCGCCAGACGGGTTTCTGTATGCCCTTTTTGCACTGCCCTTGGGCAGTTTCACCGGAACCTCCGGCGGTCGGCGCTATGTTGTTGTGCGTCAACGAATGGCGGGTGGTAAATCCCACAAGCTGGTTGCGCACGAACTGGGCGGAGCCGACTATATCAGCCTGAACCTGTATCAGACCATGGGCAGCGGCGCGTTGCTAAGACCCTGTGAAATGTCCGCATGCAAAGTCATCGCATTTGTCCTGAACCTAAGGCCGGATGCCTGAGGCGAGATCGGCAAAAAAGAACAGTGGCTCTATCACCTGCGCACAATCACAAATCATTGTTTTGAACGTGATCAGCCCGCTTCCCAGATCGCTATCGTGACGGTCAATTACGGGCCACACAGGACAACAATCTGGGCCTTACGGCGGCAATTATTGCGGTGCTGAACGGGCTCATTTCACGAAAGGTGAAACAATGAACAAGTTTAAATCTCTGATCAGTGGCGTGGCACTGTCTGTCACTTTGGCAACCTCCGCACTGGCGGCTGGCGTCGAAATCAACGCAAGCTCGACCGGTCTAGCCATGCAGGGTTATGATCCGGTGGCGTACTTCACCGCTGGCGAAGCGACAAAAGGCGATTACCGCATCACTGCGCTGCATGATGAGGCCCTGTACCGTTTCGCGTCGGAAGAAAACAAAGCTGCCTTTGAAGCCAACCCCGAAGCGTACCTGCCTGCATATGGCGGCTATTGTGCCTTCGGCGCTGCCATGGGCTTTAAATTCGACGGCGACCCGAACCACTGGAAGATCGTTGACAACAAGCTGTATCTGAACCTGTCCAAAGACATTCAGGAGCGCTGGGAAGGCGACATCCCAGGTTTCATCGAAAGCGCGAGCGCAAACTGGGAAACGATTGCTGAAAAACCCCCGGCAGAGCTGCAATCGCAGTAAAACCTGATTTTTTTCAGGCACAGCGGCGGCGGTTTTTCCGCCGCCGTATGTCATTGAAGACCTCTTGTCCTTCCCATCCGGCGCATCAAGTATCCCAATTCTAAGGGCAATGGCGTTTCGGTACTGCGTTACAGGTCCAGAATTGTGCTGCCGGTCGTTTGCCGCGCCTCAAGCGCGCGATGCGCATCAGCAACCTGATCCAAGGCAAAGCGCTGATCGACATGGATTTTGACCTCACCCCCCTCGACTTTGCCAAACAGGCGACGCGACATTGCCTGACACACCGCATGGTCCGCGATATGTGTAAACAACGTGGGCCGGGTGATCTTGAGCGAACCTTTCTGGCCCAGAACTCCAAGGTTGAACGGTGGAACCGGGCCCGAGGCGTTGCCGAAGGAAATCATCATGCCCAGCGGTTTCAGGCAATCCAGTGATCCTTCGAATGTGTCCGCCCCGACCGAGTCCATCACCACGTCTACACCCTGACCCTTTGTAATCTCAGCCACGCGTTCAGCGAAATTCTCGGACCGGTAATTGATGCAATGCGCGGCCCCGTTAAACCGGGCAAGGCTGCATTTCTCGTCACTCCCCGCCGTTCCGATCAACGTGATGCCTTCTGATTTAGCCCATTGACATGCGATCAGCCCGACCCCGCCAGCTGCCGCGTGGAACAGAACCGTATCGCCCCGCTTCAATGGTGTGGTCCGGTGAAACAGGTATTCAACTGTCAGACCTTTCAGCATCATCGCTGCGCCGGCTTCGAATGTGATGCCATCCGGCAGCGGGCAAACCTGCGCAGCGGGCATCACACGCGCCTCGCAATATGCACCGGGCGGGGCTGCGGCGTAAGCGGCCCGCTGCCCCGGCTGAAGATGCGTTACCCCTTCCCCAACCGCTTCAACGGTACCCGCCGCTTCCATGCCTAAAGCATGTGGAAGATCAAGGGGATACAGGCCGGTGCGTTGATATACGTCGATGAAGTTCAACCCGCAGGCCTGATGCCGAATACGTATCTCACCCGGACCGGGGTCGCCCACTGGCCTGTCTTCGATCCGCAGAACCTCAGGCCCACCAAATTCATGAATCACAACCGTTTTCGCTGTTTGCTGCATCCTGACCTCCTCTTGCCTGCCATCAAGCTAACATGACTGTGACACAGGGCAATCCGTCCGATGCCGGAGTATTGATCCAGATTTCGTAAATTTATGTTATACTGAGGCATGGCGTTGCCGGTTGGACCGGCCACGGGCAACTGAATGCCGGATCCGTTCCGCGGCGCAAGTCTCGCCAGGGAAGGGTGAAGAAATGGCTAAGACAATCGGAAATCCGATCAGCTGGGCAGCCCAGGCACTGGGCGCCACAAGTGACCACGTCACCGAAAGCGTCTCGCAACTTGGCAGTGCAGATCCAACGCAAGTGCCAATGGTGCAGACCTTGACCCTGCAAGACCTACGGGCCTGCCTGAGGGCGGGGTATCAGGATTTTCTCGAAACCCGAGCGGATGTCGTATTCATTGTCCTGGTTTATCCGATCGCCGGGCTTTTGATGTTCGGCTTTGCCCTGAATGCCAATCTGGTTCCGCTTCTGGCCCCTCTGGTCGCAGGCTTTGCGCTGATCGGGCCTGTTGCGGCCGTGGGCCTCTATGAAATCAGCCGTAAGCGTGAACAGGGCAGCGAGGTTCACTGGCTGGACGCATTTGGTGTATTCCGCTCGCCGTCATTTGGAGCAATTCTCGTTTTGGGGTTTTACCTTGTGATGCTGCTGCTGCTTTGGCTGATGGTCGCGCAAAGCATTCACACCTACACGATGGGCCCCGAGGTTCCTGCGTCGCTCAGCGTATTTGCCACGCAGGTGTTTACGACCTCTGCGGGCTGGACGATGGTCATTGTCGGAACCGCAGTTGGGTTTGTTTTTGCCCTTTGCGCTTTGGCGATTAGCGTCGTCAGTTTTCCCTTGCTGCTGGACCGCAAAGTGGGCCTGCCGGTTGCCGTTGTGACATCATTCAGGGTGCTGCGTCACAACCCCGGAGTCACTCTAACCTGGGGGTTTATTGTAGCGGTGCTTTTGTTTCTGGGGGCTTTGCCACTGCTGCTGGGTCTTATCGTGGTGATGCCAGTTCTGGGTCATGCCACGTGGCATCTGTATCGCCGCGCCGTTGCGTGAACGCGCGGGACACGCCCGCGCATTCTAAACTCAACCCGCAATCTTCAGAACAATCTTGCCAATATGGCCCGAGCTTTCCATGCGCGCGTGGGCTGCGGCGGCCTCGGTCAGATCAAACTCGCTGTCCATCACGGGCGCAACTTTTCCGGCATCCAACAGAGGCCAGACAGCTTCGCGCAGGTCCTGCGCGATTTGCGCCTTGGCCAGATCACTTTGTGGGCGCAAGGTGCTGCCGGTCAGGGTCAGGCGCTTGACCATCATCAGGGCAAAGTTCAGCTCGACCACCGGGCCTTGCAGAAACGCGATTTGCACCAGCCGCCCATCTTCGGCCAGAGCCTTGACGTTGCGGGGGATGTAATCACCGCCGACCATATCAAGGATCAGGTTTGCCCCACCTTCGGCGCGCATGGCTGCTACGAAATCCTCGTTTCGATAGTTGATCGCCTTTTCCGCGCCCAGTTTGACACAAGCCTCGCATTTTTCATCCGACCCAGCCGTGGCAAAAACGCGCGCGCCAAAGGCATTGGCCAGTTGGATTGCCGTCGTACCAATTCCGCTGGACCCACCGTGAACCAAAAAGCGTTCACCTGCCTTCAACCCGCCACGCATGAACACGTTGGACCAGACTGTAAAGAATGTCTCGGGCAGACACGCTGCCTCTTTCATTCCCATACCTGCAGGCACTGGCAAACAATGGGCCGCTGGAGTCGAAACGTATTCCGCATATCCTCCGCCCGGCAGCAGTGCGCAGACCTGATCGCCGACAGACAGTCCTTCGACCCCCGCACCGACTGAAACCACTTCGCCCGAAGCCTCAAGCCCCGGCAGGTCGCTGGCACCCGGCGGCGGATCGTAAGCGCCCGCGCGTTGCAAAGCGTCGGGGCGGTTCACCCCGGCATAGGCTACTTTCAATACAACCTGTCCGGCCCCCGGCTTAGGAATAGGGCGTTCGGTCAGCTGCAATACATCGGGACCGCCCGGTTGAGTGATCTCAACAGCACGCATCATCTGGGTCATAGGCACCTCCTTTGCCCAATGCCTAGCAGGCATCAGAGGCAAGGCCCAGCACCAAGACGTGTTACTTTCGGGGGTTCAACACTCCAGGCAGATCACCCTGCATCTTGGACGGCGCCCTCACCTGACCCGCCAGCCAGTTCGGAACTGCAAGAAAGGGTTTCAACACCGGGTTGTCACGCACCTGAGCCTTGAGCTTTTCGAACTCCATGACATTTGCGATCCGGCGATCCAGAAACTCCCAGGTGCGCTGATAGTCGGGGCTGTCATCGCCCAGCCAGAACAGCAAGGTCGAGGAATAGACCCCCGACAAGGTTGCCCGTTTGGTGTACCAGTTCACATCGTCCGATGTATCGCCCAGCGCGCCCCAGATCAGATCGCAGGTTTGCCATAACGCCTTGGCCCCATCGGCCGCATATGCTGGCAGGGAAAACAGCGTCATGCCCCGGCGCACCAGCTCTTTGTCTTCAACAGCCTGCAACCGGAACCTGACCGCAGCGGCAATCCTGTCGCGGAATTTTAGCCCGCTCATGTCCTCGGACCTGAGGCGGTCCAGCATCACCTGATCGCCGCGCGCATGAAAGGCCAGTGCCAGATCAACCGCCCCGCGCGGGCAGATTGCACGTGCCAAACCGTCATCCAGACCACAATCGGATACCGAGGCGCGAAAGCTGGTTTCCGACCAGCCGTCGAAAGGAACATGGTTCAGCATCGCGTCCAAAAGCTGCCGTTTTGCATCTTCATATGTGGTGGTCATGACGGTTCTCCGGTTGTCAGGCCCAGTACTAGACAAGTTAGGGCGGCTTTGCTATACGGCCAACTCCTGCAATTTCCTTGCAACTCTATCTAGAAAGGTGGTGACAACCACATGCAGGTTAGTGTTCGCGACAATAACGTCGATCAGGCGCTTCGTGCCCTGAAGAAAAAGCTGCAGCGCGAAGGCGTGTTCCGTGAAATGAAGCTCAAGCAACATTTCGAGAAACCGTCCGAGAAAAAAGCGCGCGAGAAAGCTGAAGCGATTCGCCGTGCCCGTAAACTGGCGCGCAAGAAAGCCCAGCGCGAAGGTCTGCTTTAAGATCTTTGATTTCGTCCAGCTTTGGATGACACTATTTGACGACCCCCGAGGCATGGCCCGGGGGTTTGTCGTTTCAGGGCTCGGATACAATCCGCCGACTCGTGGTTCAGGTTGTGCGGCAAGCTGCCAATTCCGTACAGGCAGTGTTTTGCCCGGCGCTTTGCAGCGCAGCGAATCTCGTCTCGGTAGCATCGCGCCGCCAAAACTCGCCTGAATTGCGCCGCCCTCTATCGCCCCCGACATCCCCGCCTCTAAGTGAGCCCGTCCGCAAGGACACAAACACAAACGGAGGCAAATATGTCGACTGCAAGTACATACGAACGTGAGATGTTGGCGCTGATAAACCAGGAGCGCACATCCCGCGGGCTCAACCCGCTGCAGCTTGAAACGCAGCTGAACGACTCGTCCGAAGATCACAGCACCTGGATGCTGAATACAGACACCTTCAGCCACACCGGTTCAGGCGGTTCCAGCGCAACCCAGCGGATGCAAAACGCGGGGTTCGATCTTGAAGGAAGCTGGCGCACCGGGGAAAACATCGCATGGCAGTCCGAACGCGGCGCGCCGGGTATCAGCGACGATGTCGCCCAGTTGCATCAAAACCTGATGAACAGTCCGGGTCACCGCGCCAATATCCTGAACCCGGATTTCAAGTATATCGGGATCGGGATCGAAACCGGTGACATGCAAGGCTTCGATGCCGTGATGGTCACGCAAAACTTTGCCGCAACCGACGCGGCTGTCATGCTGGACAACGGCAATACAAACGCCCCGCCCGTTCCTCCGACAACACCGGACGAGGTTGCTGAGCCCGAGGAACCAGAAACCGAAACCCCGGATACTGACGTCACCGAGACCGAAGAGCCTGGGACCGAGACCCCCGGAACCGAGGAACCAACACCCGAAACACCGGACACCGATGTCACAGAGACGGAAGAGCCGGACCCCGAGACACCTGATACCGACGTCACTGAGACCGAAGAACCGGAACCTGAAACCCCCGGTACCGAGGAAACAACACCCGAAACACCGGACACTGACGTGACCGAAACTGAAGAACCGGAACCTGAAGCGCCGGATACTGACGTTACCGAAACCGAAGACCCGCAACCTGAAACGCCCGATACTGAAGTCGTCGATGGTGGTGAGCCGGAAGCCTTCTGCTTTGACATTCAGGCATTCCTGGATGAAATCGCCAGCTTCCTTGAAAACCTGCAAACGCAGTTTGACGAGTTTGATTGGCGCGACGACATGAATGACGGCACTGATGTGGCAGATGTCGACGATGTCGATACCCTGCCGACCATAGATACCACTCCGGAGACCGAGATTGAGCCTGTCGACACCGAAACGACCGAAGACGATGGCTGCGATGTCTTCATGATCAATATCTTCACCCATGACTGCATGATGGATGCAGCCTGATCACTTGAAATTGTGCGAGGTCGGCCCTGCCGGCCTCGCATGCGTTGCTCAGTAAATCTTTGGGACGTAAAGCTCGTCTGGCAATACCCGCCGCTCGTATTCAGGATTGTACCGCCGGTCAGGCAAATTGACCTTTTCCTGTGGCACGTCTTCGTAGGGGATTCTTGTCAACAGATGCTCGATACAATTCAGACGTTCGCGTTTCTTGTCATTGCCCTCAACGATATACCACGGTGCTTCTGGTATGTTGGTTCGAAACAACATGTCTTCCTTGGCCTTCGTGTACGCCTCCCAGCGAATGCGGGATTCAAGATCCATCGGTGACAGTTTCCACTGTTTCATCGGATCGTGAATACGCATGAGGAACCGCAGTTGTTGCTCTTCATCCGTGATCGAGAACCAGTATTTCAGCAGAATGATCCCTGACCGCACCAGCATCCGTTCAAATTCGGGAACGTCCTGAAAGAACTGTTCAACCTGATCCTCGGACGCAAAGCCCATCACTCGCTCAACCCCCGCCCTGTTGTACCACGAGCGGTCGAACAAGACGATTTCACCCGCAGCAGGCAGATGCGGCACGTAGCGTTGAAAATACCATTGGCTCTGCTCGCGGCGACTGGGGGCTGGCAGAGCGACCACACGGGCGACACGGGGGTTCAGGCGCTGCGTGATCCGTTTGATCACGCCCCCCTTGCCCGCACTATCACGGCCTTCAAACAGGATACAAACCTTGGCGCCAGTGTGCTGAACCCAATCCTGCACCTTGATCAACTCGGCCTGCAACCGCAGCAGGTTTCGGAAATAGACTTTGCGATCCAGCATTTCGGGGTGCTGGTCCCGATAGATTTTGCGGACTTCCATCGACAGCATAGGCTCGCTGAACTCGATTTCGAAGTCTTCATCCAGCGTGTCTTCCAATTCGGCCTCAAGCCAGTTCTTGGTGCCCCCATCGTTCTCGTAAGCCAAGATCAGCTCCTTCTCAGTCATCGGGTTCGAACCATATCGGGCCTGTGTAACCGCCTGATGTCATCAGATAAATCGAAGCCGATCCGTTGCAGCAGTCTATATCGGAAATCAGGGTCTGGACGGGTATATGGTCTTTTACCCGAATTTGTACGTCTGGCCCAAAGGATACAAGCACAAGAATTGACACGAGGCGCCAATCACGCGCTTTCAGGTTGCTTGCATTGCCTTGTTTTTGTGCGGCATGACTGGGTCCACAATTCAGACGAGAACGCCGTGACGTATTTCTTTTCGACATTGCCGGTCACTTGGCCCTGGCTGATCTTGATCACAGCGCAAGTCGCGGCGATGGGGCGACGAACCGGACTTGCGTATGCCCTGCTGGTTCTGTTCGTCAGTGTCGCCTCGGTTACCGGACTGATGTCACCGACAGCAATCGTGGCGGTGGCGCTTGGTCTGATCGTGGCCTTCTTCCTCCCTCGCCAGACAGGTCTGCTGGCTATTGCGGGGCATACGCTGTTGATCCTGTGGTGCCTGGCATTGGGGGCACATCTGTTGCCAGGATTCAACAATTTGAAACTGCTGGATCAGGTGCAGGCAAGTGCCTCGAGCACAAGTTTCACACTGCACCTGAATCTGGACAAACCCATGGTCTTCTTTGCCGTTCTTCTGGCTTGGCCCGGAATGCTGAACAGCCCAATCAAGACCAGAATAAAACCTTTGCTAGCGGGTTTTCTGATTCTGCCCGGCCTGTTTCTGCTGGGTCTATCGCTGCGCGCCGTGCGCGTGGACCTCTCAGCCCCTTATTGGTGGCTGGTATTTTGCCTGTCCAACCTGTTTCTGACTTGTCTTACAGAAGAGGCGTTCTTTCGCGGCTACTTGCAGTCGGCCATTACCTTGCGCCTTGAGGCAACAGGCGGTCTGGTCGCTGCCAGCCTGCTCTTTGGATTGGCGCATATTGGCGGAGGACCCGCGCTTGTGGTATTCGCATCCCTTCTCGGGTTGGGGTGCGGGTTGGGGTTTTATGCAACCGGTCGGCTTTGGGTGCCTGTTGCGATGCATTTCTTGTTCAATCTGACCCACCTGCTGCTGTTCACCTATCCCGGCCCGTTATGACGGTCAGACCGGCAAGGCTGTGGTCTTGAACACGGTACGCAGCGCAAATGAACTTTGCATCTGCGCCACCCCAGGCAAGCGCGACAGGTATTGCCGGTGGATACGCGCGAAATCTTCTGTGTTTTCCGCCACGACCTTCAGAATGTAGTCTGCGGTTCCGGCCATCAGATGGCACTCCAGCACATCTGGTATTCGGGCCACCGCCTTTTCGAAAACATCCAGAACCTCTTCGGCCTGGCCTTGTAGCGTGATCTCGACAAAGACGGTGGTAGGCACGTTCATTTTCCGCGCATCCAGCAGAGCCACATAGTTGCGGATATAGCCGTCAACCTCCAACCGTTGAACGCGGCGGTGGCACGCAGATGGAGACAGGTTGACCTGTTCAGACAGTTCCGAATTCGACATCCTGCCATTCTTCTGAAGTGCGGCCAGAATCTTTCGATCAGTCGTGTCCAGGCTCATTCCTGCAATTCCTTTGCGAGTTTTTTGAATAGTACGGGAAATTCTTCCAAAGAAAAGTCTACCGACACGTTTTCTTTCACAGAAATTGCGCCACGAAATGCACATAATTTAAGCAGCTTATGAACGGAGAGCCCAATGAAAATCGGTTGCCCCAAGGAAATCAAACCTCAGGAATTCCGCGTCGGGATGACGCCCAATGCTGCTCAGGAAGCGGTCGCTCGCGGACACCAAGTCCTGATCGAGTCCGGCGCGGGCATCGGCGCAGGCTTCGACAATGACGCCTATGTCGCCGCAGGCGCGCAAATTATCGACACCGCGGAAGAGGTGTTTGCCACCGCCGACATGATCGTCAAGGTCAAGGAACCGCAGGCCGTGGAACGCAAGATGCTGCGTGAAGACCAGCTGCTGTTCACCTATCTGCACCTGGCTCCGGATCCGGATCAGACACATGACCTGCTGGAATCGGGTTGTACCGCAATTGCCTACGAAACCGTAACGGATGCCAACGGCGGCCTGCCGCTGCTGGCACCTATGTCCGAGGTCGCCGGTCGTCTGGCCCCTCAGGTCGGATCCTGGACCCTGCAGAAGGCCAATGGCGGCCGTGGGGTTCTGATGGGTGGCGTTCCCGGCGTCGGCCCGGCCAAAGTGGTTGTGATTGGCGGCGGTGTCGTCGGGACACACGCGGCCAAGATTGCCGCCGGAATGGGGGCTGATGTCACCGTTCTGGATCGGTCGCTGCCGCGCCTTCGCTATCTGGACGATGTCTTTGGCGGAACTTTCAAGAACCAGTATTCGACAGCAGGCGCGACCGCTGAACTGATCCAGGACGCCGATATGGTCATCGGTGCTGTTCTGATCCCTGGCGCAGCCGCACCGAAACTGGTGTCGCGTGCTCAACTGTCGACGATGAAACCCGGCGCAGTACTGGTGGATGTCGCCATCGACCAAGGCGGGTGCTTTGAAACGGCAAAAGCCACCACCCATGCCGATCCGATCTACGATGTCGATGGCATTATGCATTACTGCGTTGCCAACATGCCGGGCGCTGTTGCGCGCACCTCGACCATCGCACTGGGCAATGCCACGATGCCGTTCATGCTGTCGCTGGCCGACAAGGGATGGAAACAGGCATGTCAGGACGATCCGCACCTGCTGGAAGGTCTGAACGTTCATGCTGGTAAACTGACCTACTATGCCGTTGGCAAGGCCCTTGGCATCGACGTCGTTTCGCCAAATGTGGTGGTCAAATCGTAAGTACCTCCACTCCTGAAGTTGCCTGTTGATGGCAATTCTCAGGGTGGCGCGGTCGGCATCGAACCGACGACTTTCACAAAAAAGGGCACCGCGTTTCTGCGCGGTGCCCTTCTCAATACGCGGAAAGGATGAATGCTCGCCCAAACAATGGGTGCCAGCTGTCACCCCTGTTTTTGAATTTCGACCGAATGCGGATACGGAATCGAAACACCTTTGGCGTCAAACGCCTCTTTCACCACCTTCGTAAGCTCGAACTTGACGTCCCAGTAATCGGCTGCGGCACACCATAGCCGCGCAGTCAGATCGACTGAGCTGTCGCCCAGATTCGTGACCCGCACCCAGGGTTCAGGGTCGCTGTGAATGCGCTGGTCGGCCTTGGCCACATCCAGAATGATCTGCATGGCGGTATCTGCGCTGTCCCCGTAATCAATTCCAAACACCAGATCGACACGACGTGTGTCGTGGGCTGAATAATTGGTTATGATCGACCCCCATGCCTGACCGTTTGGAACAATGATCTGCACGTTGTCGGGTGTCACAAGCTCGGTCGTGAACAGGCTCAGATCCATAACGGTTCCTGCCGTGCCACCGATATCCACATACTGTCCAAGCTTGTAGGGTCGGAAAACCACCAACATCACACCGGCCGCAAGATCACTCAGTGTACCCTGAAGTGCCAACCCGACAGCCAGCGACGCAGCGCCCAGAATGGCGACGATACTGGTCGCTTCTATCCCGAAGATACCCAGAACGGCGACCAGAACTATGGCCAGAATTGCCCACTTGATCACACTGGCGGCAAAATTCCCCAGTGTCGGGTCGATCTGCGGTGTTTTGTTGATCCGGCGGCGTACAACACCCGCGATCGTTCGGGCGGCGATCCAACCCAGAACAAGAACGATCAGAGCCTTCGCTGCATTCAAGGCAATGGGCAAGTATTGATTGGCCATACCAATCGCCTGCTCAGCCAAGTCGGCGGTTTGTTCCATCTCGAATTTCCTCGTGTTTTCTGTTCGTCAATTCTAATAAAACAGGCTCCGCGATTGGTGCGGAGCCCGATGTCGCAACGAAACGACAGATCTACTTCTTCAAAGCGTCCCGGATTTCCATCAGGATGTCCAGTTCGCTGGGACCTGCGGGTGCCTCTTCAACCGCTTCTTCCTTTGCTTCGGCAGCGTCTTTGACCTTGTTCACCATTTTTACCAACATGAAGACGACCCAGGCGATGATCAGGAAATTGATGATCGCCATAATAAAGGCACCATAGGCAAAGACGGATGCGCCTGCTTCACGTGCCGCTTCAAGGCTGGCACCTTCGGCCACGTCGCCTGCAAGAACGGCGTAATTGTTCGTAAAGTCGATACCCCCTGTGAACAATCCAATAAGCGGATTGATCAGATCGCCCACCAACGAGGTAACAATTGCGGTAAACGCGGCACCGATAATGATACCGACCGCCATGTCCATGACATTGCCCTTGGCAATGAATGTCTTGAATTCTTCCAGCATAGCATCCCTCTTGTTTTCTAAGACCACGCTTCTGTTCACGCATGAGCGCATAGGAATTGTGCGTTAAACGCATGAATAAGGGTATGTTTTTTAGGGGAAAGCCACCCTATTTTTCCCCAAATGGCATTTCTCAGGAGTTACCATGTCTCAACTTGCGCCTTTTTTCGTAACCGACAGATGGCCTGCAAAAGATCCCAAGGTCCTTCAACTCTACTCCTATCCTACGCCAAACGGCGTCAAAGCCTCGATCATGCTTGAGGAAACCGGCCTGCCCTATGAGGCACATCTGGTGACCCTGGCAGACTCGGATGTCAAAAGTCCCGAGTTCCTGTCGCTGAACCCGAACAACAAGATCCCGGCGATAATCGATCCCAACGGACCCGACGGTGCACCGCTGGCCCTGTTCGAAAGCGGTGCGATCCTGCTGTATCTGGCCGAGAAAACGGGCAAGTTCCTTGGCCAAACCGCAGCAGACAAGCACCGGATCACCCAATGGCTGATGTTTCAGATGGGCGGCATCGGGCCAATGTTTGGCCAGCTCGGGTTTTTCTACAAATTCGCTGGCAGCGCGATAGAAGATCCGCGCCCGCGCGAGCGTTACATCAACGAAGCCAAGCGCCTGCTGAACGTGGTGAATACGCAACTGGAAGGACAAGACTGGATCGCGGGCGAATATTCCATCGCGGATATCGCGCTTGCCCCGTGGCTGAATGCACTGGATTTCTATGGCGCGAAGGATGTGGTTGATTGGGACGACTATTCCAATGTCGTCGCTTACGTTGATCGTTTCTTCCAACGCCCAGCGGTTCAGCGCGGCAAAGCCATACCGGCACGAGACTGATAACAGTTGAAAGAAAGGGGGCGCCAAACCGGCGCCCCTTTTATCGATCAGCCGGGCAGAGCGCCTGTCAGCACGTAACGCAGAATTTCGACCACCTGAGCGGGTTCTTCCGCCACGGCCAGTGCGGCGGCATCAACTTCTTTCAGCGCGTGCTGGTGATCCGGGCCGTGCAGAACGATGATAGACTTGCCCAGTGCTGCAGCGTAACCCGCGTCAAAGGCAGCGTTCCACTGTTTGTACTTGTCACCAAACCTGACGACGACAACATCCGCATCCGCAATCCCCTTGCGTGTTCGGATCGCATTGACCATCGCTCCCTTGTGGTCGTGCCAATACTTGTTCGGCTCGGCCCCCAGAATGGCCACACCACAATCATCACTGGCCGTGTGATCGGTAACGGGGCTGTTGAAGGTCACGTCCAACCCTTGCGCTCCATCGATGATCTGTTCACGCCAGTCGGTGTGGATTTCTCCGGAAAGATAAACGTTCAGGCCCATGGCAAACTCCGATGTTGTTCCCGCCCAATTTAAGGGTCCCACACCCAAAGCCCAACGCGGATTCCGGAAAAACCTTACATTTTACGAGCCACTAGGAATCGGCGGGCGTCACGTATTGGGAAACTGTCGCTCTCGATGATGCTGAACCCGGCGCGTTCAAGGGCCGCATCAAGATCCGCCTCAGACAGGAATTGCACAAACGGAGCCTTACCAAAGAACTGCATGATCGGAAGCGCGAGACGAATAGCGTAATACTTTAGGCTCGCCGCGCTGGACGGACGGCAAAAAGTTTTCGAAATAAACAGCCCTCCGGGTCTAAGGACCGAGTGTACTCGGCTCAATGTCAGATCCAGATCTTCGACCAGGTGCAAAAGATTGAATGCCAGCGCCGCATCAAATGAACCCTCAGGCGGTCGATTTGCATCAGCCTCGGCAAAAGTGACGTTTTCGATGCTTTGCGAAGCGGCGTTTCGACGTCCAACGGCCAACATACCGGGGGACACGTCGGTTGCAGTGATAGATCCTACATATCCGGACAGCTTCAGAGCAGTCATGCCTGTGCCGCACCCAAGTTCCAGAACATCATCGGATTTCTTCAGGTAAGACGCTGTCCGTTCCAGCGTATGCTCGTACGAAGCCATGTCTTTGATGGGCGAGCGGGCATATTTCTCGGCCACTCCATCCCAGAATTTCGCAGTGGTGGTCATTGAGGAGTCTCCTTTCGGCGAGAATTTATTCATGCGCAGACCGAATATAAATTGCCGAAATTTGCAGGTTTACTATACATTTTTGTATGAATGAGTTTGGCGATTTTGATTGGAACCACATCCGGTCCTTTCTGGCGACGGCTGAAACCGGGTCATTTTCCGCAGCGGCACGGCAGCTACGGCAAACCCAGCCTACGCTGAGTCGTCAGATAGCGGCGCTTGAACAGGACTTGGGCGTGATGCTGTTTGAACGGGTTGGCAGAACTCTTGAGATCACTCAGGCCGGATTGGAGCTGCTGGATCATACACGCAAAATGGGGGACGCGGCCAATCGCATCGCGCTGACGGCGTCCGGACAGGCACAATCCATTGAAGGCCGGGTTCGCATCACCGCCAGTGACGTGATGTCGGCCTATGTCTTGCCCGACCTGCTGCGCGAAATCCGGGCGCAAGCCCCGCGCCTGCGGATTGACGTGATTGCCTCAAACGATATTCAGGATCTTATGCGGCGCGAGGCAGATATCGCGATCCGCCATGTCCGCCCTGATCAACCCGACCTAATCGCGAAACTGATACAGGAGGCGTCCGGGCATTTCTATGCAACCACAGAGTATCTCAACCGTGCGGGACGCCCGAAATCAAAGCAGGACCTTTCACGGCATGAGTTCATCAGCTTCGGCGACAACAATCAGATGATCGCCTATCTGAAACCGCTTGGCATTCACCTGACCAACGAGAATTTCCGGCTTGGGTCTCAGAACGGAATAGTGGCTTGGGAATACGCCAAACAAGGCTTTGGCATAGCGCCCATGTCGCAGACCGTCGGTGATGCGGCACCAGGTATGGAGCGTGTGTGCCCCGGGATGGAGGCCATCACATTTCCGATCTGGTTGACCACGCATCGCGAGTTGCACACCAGCCGCCGCATCCGGCTGGTCTATGACTTACTGACCAAGTTCCTGTCCAAATAAAACGCGCCCGAAGGCGCGCTTTCCATTGGAGCCTCAGAGCTCTAACCGCGAAGGACCCCACCCGTCGCCTTGGCAACCTTGGCAATGATCTTCTCGGCTACGGCTTCGATGTCCTTTTCCTTCAGCGTCGCCTCAGTCGGTTGCAGACGCACGGTAATGGCAAGAGACTTCTTGCCTTCGCCAAGGCTGCCGCCAATGAATTCGTCAAAGACACGCACGCCCTCAATCAGTGCCTTGTCGGCACCTGCGGCTGCGTTTACCAGCGTCAGCGCTTCGACATCGGCATCGACAACAAAGGCAAAATCACGCTCGACCGCCTGCAAGTCGCGCAGTTCCAGCGCAGCGCGGGTGGCCCCGGATTTGCGGGGCAAAGGCACTTCGTCCGGCCAGATGGTGAATGCCATTACTTGACCTTTTATGTCCATCGCCTGCAAAACGCGCGGGTGCAACTCTCCGAAGACAGCCAGTACTTTTTTCGGACCCAGACAGATTTTGCCATGACGACCCGGATGCCACCATGGATCGCCGTCGCGCAGAATCTGAACCTTTTCGGGCGCGCCAACGGCGGCCAGAACAGCCTCGACATCTGCCTTGGCGTCGAACACGTCCACTGGGCGCGCAGCACCGTGCACATCCTTGGGGCCAGAACGTCCTACCAGCAGGCCGGTGATCTGGGTTTTCTGATCACCCGGCTCGCCATTGTGAAAGACCGGACCGACCTCGAACAGGGCGACATCCGCGAATCCGCGCGCCTGATTGCGGGCGGCAGCCTGCAACAGGCCGGGCAGTAGATCGGGGCGCATATGGCTCATCTCGGATGAGATCGGGTTTTCCAGCATGGTCGTAGTATCGCCACCACCGAACAAAGCCGCCGAAGCCTGATCAATGAACGTATAACTGACGCATTCGTTATAACCCAGCGCCGCGCAGGTACGGCGCGCCATGGACTGACGGCGCTGCGCCGGGGTCATCACCGGTTTCGGTATCCCCTCGGTCACGCGCGGCAACGGCCGGCCTTGCAGCTTGGTCAAGGAAGCAATCCGCGCGACCTCTTCCACCAGATCGGCCTCGCCCAGGATATCCGGGCGCCAGCTGGGGACATGGGCCATCTCGCCTTCCAGACGAAAGCCCAGACGGGTCAGGGTCTGTCGCTGTTCGCTTTCGGGAATATCCATCCCGACCAGAGACTGCACCCTTTCCGCATTCAGCTTGTAGGCGCGCGCATGGTTCGGCGCTTTGCCGGCCTCAACCACGTTGGAGGCTTCTCCGCCGCAGATATCCAGGATCATCTGGGTCGCGTGTTCCAGCCCCTCGCGGGTGTATTCCGGGTCAACACCGCGCTCGAACCGATAGCGCGCGTCGGAATTGATCTTGAGCGCACGGCCTGTGAGCGCGATTTGCACATGGTCCCAGAACGCGCTTTCGAGGAAAACGTTTACCGTTTCCTCGGTACATCCGGTTTCCTCACCGCCCATGATGCCCGCAATCGATTCCGGGCCTTTGTCATCCGAAATCACCATCATTCCGGGTTGCAGCGTGTATTCTTTTTCATCCAGCGCGACCAGCGTCTCTCCGCCTTTGGCGCGGTGCACCCGCAGGTTGCCCTGCACCTTGTCGGCGTCGAACACGTGCAACGGGCGGTTGTGATCGTAGGTCATGTAATTGGTGATATCCACCAGCGCCGAGATCGGACGCAGACCTATGGCCTTCAACTGATCCTGCAGCCATTGCGGGCTGGGGCCATTCTTCACGCCACGGATCAGACGGCCAGTGAAATGCGGCGCTCCGTCCAGCGTGTCTTCTTCGATTGACACCTTGATCGGACACTCGAAATCACCCGGAACAGGCGTATAATCACGCTGCTTCAACGTGCCAATTCCACGCGCGGCCAGATCGCGCGCAATCCCTTCAACCCCCAACGCATCCGGGCGGTTCGGAGTGATCGCGATTTCGATCATCGGATCGACTTTGGACGGGTCGTTTTCTGCAAGCCAGTCCACGAATGTATCACCCACTTCGCCCGAAGGCAGTTCGATGATGCCATCATGTTCATCCGACAGCTCCAGCTCACGCTCGGACGCCATCATGCCAAAGCTTTCGACGCCACGGATCTTGCCGACACTGATGGTCAGGTCCAGGCCAGGGATGTACATGCCCGGTTTGCAGACCACGACGGTGATCCCTTCACGCGCATTGGGCGCACCGCAGATGATCTGTAGCTCGCCCTCGTCTGTATCGACCTTGCAAACGCGCAGCTTGTCCGCGTCAGGGTGTTTCTCGGCGTGTTTCACATAGCCCAGAGTAAAACCTGCCAGCCGTTCGGCCGGGTTCACGATCTCTTCGACCTCAAGCCCGAGATCGGTCAGCACCTCGGCGATTTCATCAACCGAAGCATCAGTGTCGAGGTGGTCTTTCAGCCAGGACAGAGTGAATTTCATTGCACGGGGCCTTTTTTGGCAAACATCCAGTCGGCACAGGCAATGGCAAAGAATGCGCCGGGGTGCAAGCGCTGCGCGTCACGGATAGCTGGGGGTGCGGCCCAAAAGCTCATCCAACTGCCGCCCAATCCAGCCATGCGGGATGAAATGCCCGCCGGGATGCGTGTCCAGCGTCACCTGCCCCTGCGTGCAATCGGTCCATTCCACTCGGCTAAGCGTCAGGAACGGTTCCACACTCCAATCACCCCGCGGGGTCGCTCCGTTGCAATTGTACTTTTCACGCCAAAGCGAGACCGGATGGGTCGTGTCGCCATTCGCGCCATAAGGAAAATCCATCACCGTATCGCTGAGCCCGTGTACATGGCGCGCCTCACGCGGGGCTTCGGGGCAGTTTTCTGTCTGGCGAATGCTGCCCGCAACGGCCAGCAAAGCAGCGATGTCATTGCCCGACTGGCACACATAGCGCCACGCCATCGCACCGCCGAAGGAATAACCCGAGACATAGATGCGGTCAGGGTCAATCGGATAGCGCTTGGCCACGTCCTCCAGCACCCGGTCGGCAAAAGGCACATCATCCGAGCGTGCGGACCAGAAATTCCAGCTTTTGCCCAAACCGTTCGGGGCAACCAGCAGCACGCCCCGACGTTTCGTGGCCCCGGCAATCCGTTCGTGGTTCACAACCACGGTGCCCTGCCGCGCCCAACCATGGAAATGCAGCAGCACGGGCAGAGGTGTTTCACCATCCCAGCCATCAGGTTCTAGAACGTGATACGAGCGGTCACCGAGATCACAGGCAATAACGCCGTGGCATTCGGTTTTCCAGGGGCCCATGGCAAAGGCGGGCGCGGTCATCAGCAGAAGAAGGCAGAGCAATCGACAGATCATGCACCCGACCCTAACGGGGCATTCCGCCCTGTCACTTAACATATCGGTGTGGTCCGATCGTAGGCCGGGCTTCAGCCCGGCACCCACCCACCGCACATGGCGGGCTGAAGCCCGCCCTACGTCAGGTCAAAGCATCAAGCCGGGCCATAGCCAGACCGCGGAATGGCGATCAAACCTTTAGCTGGGCAGTTTGTGGTCACCAATTTTGTGTGTCGTTGAAACAGGGCACCTGCGGAGACAAATCGCCAGCCCGTCCGGGCGGTCTGGCGATGGCGCGGCGGCCTACCGGCCTTTGCTCCGCGCAAGCTATTTGGATGGCTCTTTGCTCAACATTTTTTGCATCCATCTTGGAAATCTGAATTGATGATGCTCCGCAAGTTCCGTTCGCATTATTCTCAGCAGCTGCGCATGAGATTGCTGAAGTTCCCTTGCTGCCGCCTTAGCTTTCTCGGAGTTTTCAGGGCTAGCATCACCCGCCGGAGGGAAAGCAACCTTCCACGCGCGAAACTTTTTGTCATGAGAACTAACAGCATTCCAGATACGATCTGACGCTATCAAAGCAACCTGATCGCGTGTGGTGTATATATCAATCTCTGCTTTCGATATCCCCAAGAAGCCCGCCAGTTGCTCGTCGGTGTATTCTTGCCCTTTGTAAGGCTGGGAAAGAAAATGTTCGTGCGTGAGGGTCAGATACTTGGCGAAAAGCTCTCTTTGCCTCTGTTGAAGCTCAGTTTCCCTTTCCACCATTTTTTGCCAACGGTAGACAACCGTAGCGACTATTATTGTCACTAGGCCTAGGAAAAACTGGCCGATACTCACCGACTCAAACCACCATGCAGGTTCGGCATATCCAGCGCCGCAAACCCGTAGTGGCGCAGCCAGCGCAGGTCGCTATCAAAGAACGCCCGCAAATCCGGAATGCCGTATTTCAGCATCGCCAGACGGTCGATGCCAATCCCGAACGCAAAACCCTGATAGACCTCGGGGTCGATCCCTCCAGCGGCGATCACCTTGGGGTGGACCATGCCGGAACCCAGAATCTCCATCCAGTCGTCGCCCTCGCCGATCTTCAGCTGACCGTTATCCCACGAACAGCGGATATCAACCTCGGCCGATGGCTCGGTGAAGGGGAAGTGCGAGGCGCGGAAGCGCAGTTCGACATCGTCGACCTCAAAGAAGGCTTTCACGAATTCTTCCAGAACCCATTTCAGGTTCGCCATCGAGATATCCTTGTCGATGGCCAGCCCCTCGACCTGATGGAACATCGGCGTGTGGGTCTGGTCGTAATCGGCGCGGTAGACGCCACCCGGACAGATCACGCGGATCGGCGCGCCCTGTTTTTCCATCGAGCGGATTTGCACCGGAGACGTATGGGTGCGCAACACATGCGGCGGGCGGTTATCACCCTCGGCGCGGTGCATATAGAACGTGTCCATCTCGGCCCGTGCGGGGTGGTGACCGGGGATGTTCAGCGCGTCGAAATTGTACCAGTCGTCTTCAACACGCGGCCCTTCGGCCACCGAGAAGCCCAGTTCAGCAAAGATCGCTGTCAGCTCTTCGGTCGCCTGGCTGATCGGGTGGAGTGACCCCTGACGGCGCGGGCGGGTCGGCAGGGTGACGTCCAGCCATTCGGTGCGCAGGCGCTCATCCAGTACAGCATCGGCCAGCGCGGCTTTCTTGGCGGACAGCGCCGAGTTGATTTCATCCTTCAGGGCATTCAGCGCCGGGCCTGCGACCTGACGTTCCTCGGGCGTCATCTTGCCCAGCTCGCGCATCTTCAGCGCGACCTCGCCTTTTTTGCCAACAGCCGCGACGCGGATCGCCTCAAGCGCGTTTTCGTCGCCTGCTTCGGCGATTTGGCCCAGATATTTTGCCTTAAGATCGTCCATGACGGCCCTCTGAATTTGGTCGAGAACCTGCTATCGGCCCCGCCCCGCGATTGCAAGCGGGACGGTGCGCATCAATAGCTGTATTCGGGATAAATCCGGGTCAGATCGCCATTCCAGTCGCCATTGTAGTGTTCCAGCAACTCATCTGCCGGAACCTTGCCGGTGTCGATGCTTTCCTTCAACGCGTTCAGGAAATGCGTCTCATCCGGGACCAAACCACCAGCACCAGGGCGCGCACGGGCTTTCAGGCCCGCCTCGGAGATTGCCACAACTTCACGCGCCAAATCATGCATGTTGACGTTACCAACCTGCGCCTGAAGCCCGTCTTTGGCTGCCGCAACACGCAGCCCCTCGCGCGTTTCAGCATCCCAGCCCTTGACCAGATCCCACGCCGCATCCAGCGCGGTTTGGTCATAGGTCAACCCGACCCAGAAGGCGGGCAAGGCGCAAAGCCGTCGCCAAGGACCACCATCCGCGCCGCGCATCTCCATGAACTTCTTGATCCGCGCTTCGGGGAAGGCCGTTGTCAGGTGATCGGCCCAATCCGACAGGGTCGGCGTTTCACCCGGCAATGCAGGCAACTCACCCTTGAGGAAATCTCGGAACGACATGCCCAGCGCATTGATGTACTGCCCGTCGCGGTAGACGAAATACATCGGCACATCGAGCGCGTATTGGACATAGCGTTCGAATCCAAAACCATCCTCGAACACGAAGGGCAACATGCCCGTGCGCGCATCGTCCAGATGTCGCCAGATATGGCTGCGCCAGCTTTTCTGGCCGTTCACTTTACCTTCGAAGAACGGAGAATTGGCAAACAGCGCCGTCGCTACCGGCTGCAATGCCAGCGCCACGCGCAGTTTCTGTACCATGTCGGCTTCGGACCCGAAGTCGATATTGACCTGAACGGTACACGTCCGCCGCATCATTGCGCGGCCCATGGTGCCGACTTTTTCCATATAATCGTTCATCAGCCGATACCGCCCCTTGGGCATCAGCGGCATCTGGTCATGCGTCCAGATCGGCGCCGCGCCCAGACCGATGAATCCCACACCGATCTCATCGGCGATATCCTTCACCTCGCGCAGGTGAGTATTCACCTCATCGCAGGTTTCATGGATCGTTTCCAGCGGAGCACCCGATAGCTCCAGCGCGCCACCCGGTTCAAGGCTGACATTTGCGCCGTCCTTTTCCAGACCGATCAGATGACCGGATTCACGGACCTCTCCCCAGCCGTGGCGATCCCGCAACCCCTCCAACACGGCGACAATGGATCGCTTTCCTTCAAAAGGCAGAGGTTTCAGCGTGTCCTTGCAATAGCCGAATTTCTCATGCTCGGTGCCGATGCGCCAATCTTGCTTGGGTTTGCAACCCGATTCCAGATATTCGGCCAGTTGTTCATGGCGTTCGATCGGACCGCCGCCGGACTGAGGGATGGACATGAACCGTGCTCCGATCCTGCTGTGTCTGTTTTGAAGGTCAAGTGGTGGTCGGAAATGGCGCCAGTGTCAATGCAACGGCAAATGCGCCGGGCGCGACGGTGTACGTTCCCAGATAACGACCGGATGCTGCGATTTGCCGTTGAGTTCCGACAGCATTTGCTCGGTTTTGAGGCCAGGCAGGTTTGAGAACACGTCGAACAACGCCTCGGCTCCTTCTGCATTCACAGGAATGTGAAGCGTTGGCTGGCCCGGCTGATCCAGAACCCAATGTGCGGGGTCGGAGGTCGGGTCAAGGGCCAAACGCTCAATTTCGCGGGACGCGACGATGCCGCCATCCAAGGGGCCAAGATAAGTGATCTGACCTTCATCAATCGTCACGACACCTTGCCCGCCCACACCTGTTCTGAAGCGCGCGCGCTGTATGCCGATCACGGCCAAAGCCGCTGACACGACAATCAGAAACCAGCCTATCCAGGCCAACAGTCCGCCCGGCCCGCTGATCCAGCTCAGACCAAGGATCAGGACAAAAGCCGCGACCAGAACCTCGCGCCAACGCCAAAGCGCCAGTTTTGCTTCAGGTCGGATGAAACTCATGAGAGCACCCTTTGCGGTTCCTGAAGCAAAGCGACCTTGTACCAACCCACCTGTTGGAACCCAATCGCCTCATAGGCACGGGCGGCAGGTGCGTTGTTCGCAAACAGGTTCGCTGCCGCCGCGCCCTCGGATTTTGCTTTCTGCATCAATGCGGTCGTGACCCGTCGACCCAAGCCACGATTTCTGTTTTTACGTGGAACAAAAACACCACCGACCTGAATTTGGTCGTGAACCCTGGCATTTACAGACGCCATGGCAACCGGCGCGTCGCCTTCCATCAGGACAATCGCCCTGCCTGCGGTCAATTCCGCCTCGACGCGCTCTGCCGCCAGCTCACGCGCCTCTTCGCCTGCGGCCTGTCCGGTATCCTCGATGTAATCCGCGAACCAAGTGTGCAGTCTTGACCGATCCTCGGCGCGCAAATCGCGATATGGAACAGGTGCCTCAGTCAGACCTCGCAGGTCACGTCGATAAAGCGGTTCATCGTGATTCAACCGGTACTTCGCCTGCCCCAATCCCAAAGCGCCCAACGTCAGCTCGACCTGAGGTGCATCCCCCGTCATACCCAAAACGGTTTCGCCTTCGATCATCCGCGCGAAACACTCGGCAGCTTGGGTTTCGGCGTTGGGCAATTGAACCATCAGATAGCCCTTCTTGCTGAGCCCAAAGACACCCTGAACCTGATCCTCACCCCAGATGAAGTAGCGGCTGGAATATTCATTCGCATTCAACCCCACCCCGTGGGCCGCCAAATTGCTGCGCAAAAACATTGAACTGTCAGGGTAGCGGGACAGAAACCTCTCTAGCGCCGGGGCATCCGATTGAACCGCCTCTCGAATCACGACCAATCCCCCAATGCCTGCTGCCACATGGTCAACGCGGCCACCGCCGCTGTATCCGCCCGCAGAATACGCGGGCCAAGACTGACTACATGCGCATAGGGTAAAGCCGACAGCCGCGCACGCTCAGCGTTGGAGAACCCGCCTTCCGGGCCGATGAGAATCGCCCAGGGGCGCCCTTTTTCATTCGCTGCCAGCCGCAGGGCCGAGCCGACCTCGGCCTCGTTGCAGAACATCAACTGCCGCCCTTCAGGCCAGGTATTCAGCACACGGTCCAGCCGCTGAAGGTCTGCCACCTCGGGCACGTAGGTTCCACCGCATTGTTCAGCTGCTTCGATTGCATGAGCCTGAAGCCGGTCCTGCCGGATACGGTCTGCGTTGGTGAATTCGGTCTGAACTGGCAGGATGCGAGCCGCGCCCATTTCAGCTGCTTTTTCAACAATGAAATCGGTGCGCGCCTTTTTGATCGGCGCAAACAGGAACCACAGATCGGGGGGCAGCTGCAAAGGTTTGGTCTGCCTGACACAGGTCAGAGCGCCACCGCGTTTTCCGGACTCGGCCACCTCGGCCAGCCACTCTCCATCTTTGCCGTTAAACAGCGCCACTGCTCCGCCAACCGGCAGTCGCATGACGCCAAACAGATAGTGCGCCTGATCGCGCGTCAAAGGAACCGATTGCCCCTGACCCAAGGGCTGCTCTACATACAGTCTGATTTTCGCATTCATGAGACCTACATATGCAAGGCAATGCCCCAACACCAGATGGTCAAGTCGCCGATGCCGTCACCGGCAACTGGGTCGACACCCATGCCCCAGCCTTTGCCCGACCGTATCTGCGCCTCAGCCGCGCAGACCGGCCCATCGGCACATGGCTGTTGCTGCTTCCATGTTGGTGGGGGCTGGCGCTGGCCATCCTGCATGACGGTCAACCGCGTTGGGAAGATCTGTGGATTGCCCTAGGCTGCGCATTCGGAGCTTTTTTGATGCGAGGTGCCGGTTGCACGTGGAATGACATTACAGACCGGGAATTCGACGCACAGGTTGAACGCACACGCTCGCGCCCGATACCGTCGGGGCAAGTCAGTGTCCGGCAAGCTGCGGCCTGGATGATACTGCAAAGCCTTCTGGCGCTTGGCATTCTTCTCAGCTTCAATCAGGCGGCGATTGCCATGGGTGTGTTATCTTTACTGCCGGTGACCGTTTATCCGTTTGCCAAGCGGTTTACGTGGTGGCCTCAGGTTTTTCTGGGGCTGGCCTTCAACTGGGGCGCATTACTGGCTTGGACGGCGCATAGCGGGTCGCTCGGCTGGCCTGCTGTCACGCTGTACCTGTCCGGCATCGCCTGGACCCTGTTCTATGACACGATCTATGCACATCAGGATACCGAGGATGATGAACTGGTCGGCATCAAATCCACCGCGCGCCTGTTTGGCACCGACACGGCGAAATGGCTGAAGTATTTTCTGGTCGCAACAGTATCGCTGATGGGGCTGGCCATTATTGATGCCGGGGTGCCTGACGCGTCAATTCTGGCGTTGGGGGTCGCGCTTTGCGGCCCCTGGGCCATGGGCTGGCACATGATGTGGCAATTGCGCGGGCTTGATACTGAAGACAACGCCAAGCTGCTGCTGCTGTTTCGGGCCAACCGCGATACCGGCTTTATTCCGCTGATCTTCCTTTGCGTCGCCTTGTTGCTCTGATTGCACCTGCTGAACGGGGCCTGTAAAGATCGGCGCAAACGCCTGAGGAGTGCCAAACCCAAACATGCGTCTGCCGTATTTTATCGCTGTTTCCCTGATCTTTCTTGTATCAGCTGGCCTGTCACTTCTGGCGGCCAGCTATGCTGTTACCGAGATCGAAGAATCATCGGAACTCGCTGTACGGCGCTCGCTGGACCTGAAAGGACATGATTGGGCCGAGGTCGAAGCCGATGGTTTGCGGGTGGTCCTGACCGGTACAGCGCCAGATGAAGCGACCCGCTTTAACGCTCTGACCGCCGCGGGAACCGAAGTTGATACATCCCGCGTAATCGACGAAATGGAGGTTATCGCAACTTCCGCCCTCGCAGCACCGCGCTTTTCGGTAGAAATCCTGCGAAATGACAGTGGAATTTCGGCGATAGGTCTGATCCCGGCCAGTGAGAACAGGGACAAGCTGATCCAACGGCTTGGCAATCTGGACAGATCTGTTGCCATTTCGGACCTGATGGAAACAGCAGATTACCCAAAGCCCAAAGGGTGGGATGCCGCAATATCTTACGCGTTGGAGGCCCTGACCCACCTGCCCCGCGCCAAAATTTCCGCCAACCCGGATTTGGTCAGGATCACGGCAATTGCCAACAGTCAGCAAGAAAAACAAAAACTGGAACGCGACCTGACCCGTACGGCACCGCCCAGCCTGCGGGTTGGGCTGGCGATTTCAGCACCTCGCCCGGTCGTCACACCATTTACTTTGCGTTACCTGATCGACGAAGAAGGCGGGCATTTTGACGCCTGCTCGGCGCAGGATGAGAAGGCACGTGACCGAATCGTGGCCGCCGCGAAAAACGCCGGGTTGACGGGGCCTTATTCCTGCACCGTCGCCTTGGGCGAACCATCGCCACGCTGGCCAGAAGCAGCCGAGAAAAGCATTCAGGCGCTGTTCAGGATAGGCCAGGGTTCGGTCACCATGTCAGATGCGGACATTACCCTGATCGCAGCGGAGGGAACCGATCCTGCGGTGTTCGACCGGGTTGTGGGCGAGCTTGAAACCGAGCTGCCTGCGGTCTTCGCCTTGCACGCCGTATTGCCCGAGCCTGAGACAACGAACCCAAATGGCCCGGTCGAGTTCTCGGCGACCCGCAGCCCTGAAGGGCTGGTGCAATTGCGCGGACGGCTGGGTGATGAAACTCTGCGCGACATGGTCGACAGCTACGCGCGCGCGGCCTTTGGATCCGATCAGGTATATACTGCCACCCGCATCGTTTCGGATCTCCCGGCGGACTGGCCTGTACGTGTTCTGGCCGGTCTGGAGGCTTTGGGTCAGCTCCACAACGGCGTATTGACCGTTACACCCGATACGGTCGAACTGATCGGCCTCAGCCACGAAGAAGACGCCAAGGCCCGCATCGCAGGTCAATTGTCCGACAAGTTGGGCGAGGGGCAGGAATACACCCTGACCATCACCTATCAGCCCCCACCGGAACCCGAGGACGCCCTGCCCGACCCGGAAGTCTGCGAGGCCCAAATTGCTGAAATTCAGGCCACCAGCAAAATCGCCTTTGAGCCCGGATCGGCCACGATTGCATCAGACTCGCGCGATGTGGTGAACCAGATTGCGGATATCCTGCGCGACTGCGGTCCGATCCGTATGGAGATTCAGGGCCACACAGACAGTCAGGGCCGCGAAGAGATGAACCAACAACTCAGCCAGGCACGGGCACAATCCATCCTGAACGAATTGCGCGGGCGGCGTATTCCGACCAGCAGCTACACCGCTGTGGGATATGGGGAAACGCAACCCATCGCTGACAACGACACCGAAGAGGGCCGGGAAGAAAACCGCCGGATCGAGTTCCGTTTGATCCGCCCTGAGCCTGTTGCGAGTACCGAAACAGGCCTTGAAGCACTCGAGGTCGAGGCTGCGACCTCCGCAGAGGACCAAACCGACACGACCGCACCTGATGCGGATGCAGGGGACCAATAAGTTGAACAGAACAGAATTCGTCATTGTCACTGCCATTATCCTGTTCGCAGCCTTCTGCATGGGCTGGTTTGCCAATTGGCTGGCGCATCGCCTGTCCCGCGTACGACAAAGCGATGTCGCCGATCTGGACCGGATGAGTCAGGAGTTGCACGAGGCCGAGGAAACACGCGATCAGGCCATCACCTATTTGCAGCAACGTGAGGCCGAATTGACAAACCAGCTAACCCAGACAGAGGCCGAGCTGGCAGCCGCAATGGATGGCCTGCGGGCCGCGCGTCAGGAGGCCGAAGAACTGCGCGGACGGATCAACAACGCGGATTAAGTATACGACCTTGCGCCACCGCCCAAGTTTGCAAGAATAAACGGTCGCTAAATCACTACCACCGGGTCAGCGCGTCTTCGTCTTCGTCTTTGGCTGCGACCCATTCCGCACCAGAGTGGGTGATTTCCTTCTTCCAGAAGGGTGCGCGAGACTTCAGATAATCCATCAGAAATTCCGCTGCCTCAAACGCATCTTTACGATGCGGCGCAGCGGTCGCCACCATCATGATCCTGTCTCCCGGGGACAGGCGGCCATGACGATGGATCACCAGGACGTCACCCAATGACCACCGCTCCTTGGCTTCCTGGGCAATCTTGCTCAGCGCCCGTTCCGTCATACCCGGATAGTGTTCAATCTCCATCACATCCAGATCACCGCTTGCCAGGTCGCGCACAACGCCAGTGAAGGTGACAATGGCTCCGTTGGCATCATCCCCGGCGGCAAAAGCATTGGCCTCGGCGCCCAGATCGAATGCTTCCTGCTGAACAGTGATCCGCATCACTCAGCCGCCCGTCATTGGTGGAAAAAACGCCACTTCCCGAACGCCCGACAGCGAGGCGTCAAAATCCGACAATTCCTGATCCAGTGCAACGCGCAGGGCGGACAAATCGGCAAATGCCGCGGCATAGCGTTCTTCCCGCGCGCTCAACTCGGCCACCAGATCATTGACAGTGACTGCCTGCGTTTCGACCTTTTCCTTTGGCAAACCGATACGTTCGCGTACCCATGCAAAATACAGCACATCCATCCCTTAGATCTCCTTCAGATGTGGCATGGCTTTACGTAGGTAATCATAGCCGGTGATCAACGTCAGTGTCGCCGCAATCCACAGCAACCACAGCCCGATCTGGCCTGCCCAGAACATACCATGGATGTTCCAGCGCAGGTGATTCACATCTTCAACCTGGCCCGCGATAATCTGTTCTACCAGCGCGGCGTCCATGCCGAAACTCGCCATCACGGCATAGTGTTCAAAGATGCCCTGCGAGAACAGCACGGCGATGGCGATCATCTGCGCTGTAGTTTTCCACTTGGCAAGCTTTGTAACCTTCAGCGTCCCCGCCACATCGCCCAGATATTCGCGCAGGCCCGAGACAAAAACCTCGCGGAACAGGATCACGGTGGCGGGTAGCACCAGCCATGGCGTCCAGTGTTCGGTCGAATAGCCAACCAGAATCATCAGCGCGATCACCACCATTGCCTTGTCGGCAATCGGATCCAGCATCGCGCCCATCTTGGTTTCCTGTTTCCACGCACGGGCCAGATAGCCATCAAACCAATCGGTGATCGCCGCCGACAGGAACAGGATCAAAGCGAACCAGTCCGCATAGGGCCGGGTGAAGTACAAAAACATAACGGCCAGACCGGGCGCAGCCAGCAGGCGTAGAACCGTCAGGATATTGGGCAAATTCCACTTCATGGCTTGGACCCTATATCGCCGGTTCAAGACAGAAAAGACAAACCGGTAAAAAACTACATCACTCACAACAGCTTGGTCAAAGCGCCGCAGGTCCGACGCTTTGCGCTTCGTGCACTTGGCGTTTCACGTCTTTGCAGTCAGATTGCCCGTCGACTGCAAAGTGGAACGTTCAGGATGACAGCGCATATTCAAACCGACGCCCGGTCGAACATGGTCGGCAGCCTGTGGATGGTGGCCGCAATGGCGGGCTTTGCGTTGGAGGATGCGTTGCTGAAAGCAGCATCGACCGCGCTTCCGATCTGGCAGGTTCTGGTTCTGTTCGGGACTGGCGGGTCCGTAATCTTTGCGGCACTGGCGTCGGCTCGCGGAAAACGTCTGATACACCCAGACGTTCTATCCCGCCCGATGAAAGTTCGGGTGCTGTTCGAAGTCTTTGGTCGGCTGTTCTATGTGCTCGCCATCGCGTTGACGCCCTTGTCCTCGGCCACCGTGATCTTGCAAGCAACGCCTTTGGTTGTGGTCGCAGGCGCGGCGTTATTCTTTGGTGAAGCGGTTGGTTGGCGGCGATGGAGCGCGATTTTTGTCGGTATGATCGGCGTCGTCGTTATTCTGCAACCGACCGGGGGCAGTTTTTCGCTGCTGTCGATACTGGCCGTATTGGGCATGTTAGGGTTCGCAGGGCGTGATCTGGCCAGCCGCGCGGCCCCTGCGACCCTTGGAACCGAAGTACTGGGGTTTTATGGTTTCCTCAGCATTATCGTTGCGGGCCTTGCCTATCGGGTGTGGGAAGGCGCACCCATGACACCGGTTAGCACGCACACCAGCCTGCATCTGACGGGCGCGGTTCTGATGGGCGTCATGGCCTATGCCGCGCTCATGAACGCAATGCGCACGGGTGAAGTGTCAGCCGTGACCCCGTTCCGCTATACGCGACTGCTGTTCGGTATCGGGTTGGGTATCGCCCTGTTCGGCGAAAGCCTGGACCGTACCATGTGGGTCGGCAGCGCGCTTATTGTGGCCTCGGGTCTCTATATCCTGTGGCGGGGGCGACAGGTCTAACCCTTGTCGTGGAAGAAATCATAGACTTTCTGAGCCAACCCGGCCGAGATTCCCTCGACCGCTTTCAGGTCTGCCAGATTGGCCCGGCTTACCGCTTTGGCGCTGCCAAAGTGAGTCAGCAAGGCGCGCTTGCGTGCAGCCCCGACGCCCGGAATTTCATCCAGCGGCGTGGCACCAACAGCCTTGGCGCGTTTCGCACGGTGGGTGCCAATGGCAAAACGGTGCGCCTCGTCCCTTAGCCGTTGAATAAAGTACAAGACCGGATCGTTGCGTTTTAGGGCAAAGGGGCGCTGGCCGATCCGGTGAAACTCTTCCTTGCCGTGGTCACGGTCGACCCCTTTGGCAACACCGACCATCGGAATGTCTTCGACTCCGTGGGCCTGCATGATCTCGTGCACAGCGCTGACCTGTCCGGCACCGCCATCGATCAACAGCAGGTCGGGCCAAAGCCCTTTATCCCGATCCGGGTCTTCTTTTTGCAGGCGGGTGAAGCGACGGTTCAGAACCTCTTTCATCATGCCGAAATCATCACCCGGCGTCAGGTCGTCGCCGCGAATGTTGAACTTGCGATAGGCGTTTTTCATGAACCCGTCGGGCCCTGCCACGATCATACCGCCCACCGCGTTAGTGCCTTGGATATGAGAGTTATCGTAGACCTCAATCCGTCCCGGTGGACTATCCAGATCAAACGCCTCTGCCACCCCGCGCAGCAACTTGGCTTGGGTGGCGCTTTCCGACATGCGCCTTGCCAGAGACTCTCGCGCATTGCGCAAGGCACCTGCAACCAGTTCCTGTTTCTCACCCCGCAGCGGGACAAGGATTTCGACTTTGCGCCCGGCTTTCTCGGACAAAGCCTCCTGCATCAGATCGGCGTTTTCGATCCCGTCCGACAAGATCAACTGCCGTGGTGGTTCCTTGTTGTCGTAGAACTGGCCAAGGAAAGCCTCCATCACTTCGGCATGTGATACATCCGGGCCAACACGCGGATAAAAGTCCTTGTTGCCCCAGTTCTGGTTGGCCCGGATGAAGAATACCTGAACACAGGCCTGCCCGCTGTCCATATAAAGGCCGATCACATCCGCCTCGGTCACGCCACGAGGGTTGATGCCTTGCGCGGTCTGTACCTGCGTCAGCGCCCGGATGCGGTCGCGCAGACCGGCGGCGCGTTCGAACTCCATAGCCTCGGACGCGGCCATCATCTGTTCAGCCAGTTCCTCCTGCACCTTGGTCGAGCGCCCCGACAGGAAACGTTCTGCATCCTTGACGCTTTCACTGTAATCCTGCTCCGAAATCAAACCGACACACGGCCCGGAACACCGTTTGATCTGATAAAGCAGACAGGGCCGCGTGCGGCTGTCGAACATGGAATCCGAACAGTTGCGCAGCAGGAATGCCTTTTGCAGCTGGTTCAATGTGCGGTTTACAGCACCCGCGCTGGCAAATGGTCCGAAATAGGCGCCTTTTTCCTTCTTCGCCCCACGGTGTTTTTTGATCTGCGGAAAGTCATGATTCTTGGCGACCAGGATGTTCGGAAAGCTTTTGTCGTCCCGCAGCAGCACATTGTATTTCGGTTTAAGCTGCTTGATCAGGTTCTGCTCCAGCAGCAGCGCCTCGGTTTCCGTTCTTGTGGTCAGAAACATCATCGAAGCGGTCGAGGAAATCATCTTCTCGATCCGGCCCGAGTGACCCGGCCTTGTATAGTTCGACACCCGCGCCTTTAGGTTTCGCGCCTTGCCCACGTATAAAACCCGACTGTCGGCATCCAGCATCCGGTACACCCCGGGTGAGCTGTCCAGCGTCTTTGCATAACGCTGAATGCAGGCATAACCGGTCAGGGACGATTCACTGTGGGTAGTCATGGGATTCCGATATGATTCTCTTTTACTGGCTGCAATCTTGCGGGCTTCAGATCAAGAGAAAACAAATCCACGATTCCTGTGGATAAGTGTGAAGATAAGTTTTCACAGCTTTAGAATTTCCCTTGTTTCATTACCACTTCATTAACATGCACAAAAAATAGGCACATTATTAAGACGCTGATTTTTAACGATATTTTTTCACACATTTAGCAAGTGTATGAAAAAAAAGACATTTTTGTAACACGCAGGTAACACAAACGTGCGCGGTGCAAAACTTGCAGCGATATTGCTTATTCAACTCCCAGAACGTCCGGTGTTTTCCACCCCAGGTGCTGACCGCCATCCACGCATATCAGTTGCCCCGTTACTGCGTGTGCATCCAGAAAATATCCCAAAGCGGCGGTGATATCCGACGGATTTGACCCGCGTTCCAGAACAGTATTCGTTCGTTGCGCCTGGAAATGCTCAGCGCTTTGACGATGCCCCTGTACCGTTGGTCCGGGTCCGATGGCATTGACCCGGATTGCAGGGGACAGCGCCTGTGCCGAGGTACGGGTCAGCGTCCATAGCCCCATTTTGGCGATGGTGTAAGACATGAACTCGGGTGTCAGCTTGCGTACACGCATGTCCACCATGTTGATGATCAGACCGGTCGCCAGGGGTTCGCCATTTTCGTCCGTGTCCGGGGCCAGCCCCTGCCCGGCCATGGCTTGGGTCAAAACGAACGGTGCGCGCAGATTGCTGTCGAGATGGCGGTCCCAGCTTTGGCGGGTCGCTGTGTGAACGCTGTCATATTCAAAGATCGAGGCGTTGTTTACCAGACAGGTGATCGGCCCACCCAGAGCCTCGGCGGCTTTGGGCAGCAGGTCCTGCACCTGTGCCTCGTCCAGCAGATCGGCCTGCAATGCCACCGACCGTCGACCCAATGCCTGGACCTCCGCCACAGTCTCGTGCGCGGGGCGTTCTGAGGACGCATAATGAACGGCGACATCATATCCACGACCCGCCAGATAAAGCGCCATGGCCCGGCCCAGACGAATACCGGCACCGGTCACTAAAGCTCGGGTCATGCTTCACCTCGTTTTGTCAGATCACACCAGCAATACAGTGACATAAAGCGCATAAAGGAAGGTCAGCACCAGCCCCCAACCGCGAGAGATATCCTGCTTGAAGACAACAAAGGGAACCAGAAGCAGTGATGCGCCCAACATGACCCAAAGGTCAAAATGCAGGAAACCGGGATCAACCGGGATACGCCCGAACCAGGTTGCGATCCCGATAATGGCCAGAAGATTGAACATGTTCGAGCCAATCACGTTGCCAAGGGCCACATCGGCCTGTCGGCGCAAAGCGGCCATCACGGTTGTCGCCAGTTCGGGTAAAGACGTTCCAACCGCAATTAGGGTCAGACCGATAACCGTTTCACTGACACCATATGTCCGGGCGATGACCGTCGCATTTTCCACCAGCAGGTGCGCCCCCATAGGAAGGCCCACAAGGCCGAGGATCAGGTAAACCGATACCTTCCAGTAAGGCATGTCAGGATCAGCTTCTTCCAGACCTTCAAGGTCGTCGTCATCGGCACAGGCTTCCCCACAGGCCTTGCGGTGCGCCTTTGCTTCACGAAACGCATTCATCAGAACCAGGCCCAAAGCCGCCAGCAGGATCAGGCCGCTGACGACGGTGAATGTTCCACAAAACGCCAACCCTATGAACAGGGCCGTCGCCATCAGCATGAATGCATAGTTCCTACGGCTGTCGCATTCGCTGGTATGGATCGTTGCCAGCATCGCAGGAAGACCAAGAACCAACAGGATGTTGGCCGTGTTTGATCCGACAACATTGCCCAGCGCAATACCCGGTGCGTGTTCCTTGACGGCACTGATAGCAATCAGCAACTCGGGCGCGGACGTGCCGAAGGCCACAATCGTAAGGCTGACGATCAAGGCCGGAACACCTAAACGCAGGCTCAGGTTCACTGCGCCACGCACCAAGGCATCGCCTGCCAGCAACAGGATCAACAGGCCAAGACCAGACAGCAGCCACGTGGTGATCAAGCCCGGCCTCCTTTTCCACAGGCACAGGGGCCTTTTCCGATGCGATAGCGACCGCATCGCGGACATTTCGCCGAACTTAGCTTCTTTTGCCCAGGAAACCGCAGCTTGCCGAACATTGCCAATACGCCCATTGCGATCAGAAATAGAGTGACAGCCTTTACGATCACGTCACAAACCGAAACGCGCGTAGGCTGCCCGCTCCTCTAACCCTGCGATAGCATCCTGCGCCAGGCTGGCACCAAACCGGGTCCAGATCGGTTTTTTCACGCCATAGCGGCGAAATTTGACCTTGTCACCGAAACGGTCCTGCACCTTTGGCTTCAGATGGGCGATGCCGTCGATAAGCCCCAGTTCCTGCGCGCGACGCGCCAGCCAGACCTCGCCCGTGAACAGGTCAGCTTCCTGATTCAGCTTGTCCCCGCGCCGATCTTTGACGTGCGCAATGAAATTCTCGTGGATATCGCCCAATAACCCTTGCAGGCGGGCTACATCCTCTTTCTTTTCCGGTGAAAACGGGTCGAGCATGGACTTCGATTTCCCGGCGGTATGGACCCGCCGCTCAAATCCCTGCCGCGCCAGAAAGACATGCGCGCCAAATCCAGCTGAGATCACACCGATCGATCCCAGTACGGAACTGTCATCGGCCCAGATCTCATCCGCTGCGGCGGCCAGCCAATACCCACCGGATGCAGCGACGTCTTCGACAAAAGCGATGACCGGCACGTCCAGTTCTTCGGACAAACGCCGAATGCGCGCACCGATCATTGAACTTTGGACAGGGGATCCGCCCGGTGAATTGATCTCAAGCGCCACGGCCGCAGGTTTTCCCTTGCGAAAGGCTTTCTCGAGAACCGGCGCAAGCGTGGCGTCGTTCAAGGACCCGCGCCCGGCCATGCCGATGGCTCCGGACAGGCGGACGATGGCCACACAGGGGTGTTTTTTGACGAACGGCAGGCTGAGCTTCATGGGTGCCGATGTAGAGTGCCGCCATCCCGTAAACAAGGGACTCTTCGAACCTTGAACGCGACGTGAACCAGATTCACACACTCGATGGGCAAAAATGCAACGCACCGGCGTGGGTTAGCTGCGAATGCGCCAGCCGGTTTTGAATATCCAGCCAATGACCGCCAGACACACCCCAGTAAAGGCTATGATGGCCAGCAAGCTCAGGGCAATGGGCACATCCGCAAGCCCGAAAAACGACCAGCGAAACCCCGAAATCAGATAGACGACCGGATTGAACAACGTGATCGTCTGCCACAGAGGCGGCAGCATCGAGATTGAATAAAACGTACCTCCAAGGAAGATAAGCGGCGTGACCACAAGCTGCGGCACCAATGACATCTGTTCAAAATTACTGGCCCATATCCCGATGATAAAACCCAGCAACGAGAAGCTGAGACATGACAGGATCAAGAACGCCGCCATGGCAAAGGGATGTTCGATCCGTATGTCGACGAAAAAGGTCGACGTGGCCAGAATGACCAACCCCACGAACAGCGCTTTGGTGGCCGCCGCACCGACATACCCAATCACGATTTCGATAAAATTCACCGGCGCCGACAACAGCTCGTAGATGGTGCCCAGAAACTTTGGGAAATAAATTCCGAAAGACGCGTTCGAGATCGAAAGCATCACCACAGACAGCATGATCAAGCCCGGGACGATGAACGCGCCGTAGGATACACCCTCGACCTCCTGAATTCGACTGCCGATGGCGGTGCCAAATACCACGAAATACAGCGAAGTGGAAAGAACCGGTGACAGGAAGCTTTGCGCCAGGGTGCGAAAGAAGCGGGCCATTTCGAACCGGTAGATTGCAGCGATTGCGGTCCAGTTCATGCCGCCTCTCCGGATACCAGATTGACAAATATCTCCTCCAGGCTCGATTGCCGTGTCTGCACATCGCGCAACACCAGTCCGGCCTGCGACACGTCATTCAACAGGGTCGTTATCCCCGTGCGATCCGCATGGGTATCGTAGGTATAGATCAGGCTATCCCCCGCGCCGTTGAGGGTCAGATTGTGGCTGGCCAAATCATCGGGAATCTTGGCGATTGGCTCGGTGAGCATGACGACAATCTGCTTTTTGCCCATCTGCGCCATAAGCGTGTCTTTGTCCTGCACCAAAAGCAACTCACCCTTGTCGATGACGCCGACGCGATCCGCGATGGCTTCTGCCTCTTCGATGTAGTGGGTGGTCAGAATGATGGTGACACCGTCCCGTTTTAGCTCGGCCACGATTTCCCACATATCCTTGCGCAGCTCGACATCCACACCCGCCGTCGGTTCATCCAGAAACAAAACACGTGGTTCATGCGCCAAGGCCTTGGCGATCAGCACGCGGCGTTTCATGCCGCCCGACAACTCCTTGATTGCGTTCTTGCGCTTTTCCCACAGCGAAAGCTTGCGCAGAATGTCCTCGATCCGGGCGTTGTCTTTGCCCAGCCCAAACAATCCGCGTGACAGCCGAACTGTGTTCCAGACCTTTTCAAACGGTTCCAGCGCGATCTCTTGCGGGACAAGCCCGATCATCCTGCGCGCTGCGCGATAATCCGACTGAATGTCGTGCCCGCCGACTGAAACCGCGCCGGATGTTGGCGTGGTTATTCCGCAGATCGTCGAGATCAGAGTGGTTTTTCCCGCCCCATTCGGCCCCAGAAGCGCAAGAATTTCGCCTTCTTCAATGTCCAGAGACACACCTTTCAGCGCCTCGAACCCATCGGCGTAGGATTTGCGCAGATCTCTGATGGATAAAATGGTCGTCATATCCGCTCCCCGTTCTGGCCCAGACCCTATCGCCCCGAACACAGGGATAACAGGCCCATTCCGCACCATGTGATGAACAACTGCCAAAAGGAAGACCGCCCGCGCCAGCAATCATCCGGCTTGCAATCCCGACACCAGCCAGCAAACTCTGCCGGAAACGGAGGGCCTTGATGCTGAACGGAATACGTGTTGTCGAACTCGAAGGTCTGGGCCCCGGCCCGTTTAGTGCCATGTTACTGGCAGATCTGGGCGCTGACGTGATAACAGTCCACCGCAAAGGGGGCGCCGCAACACCGGGTATGCCGGAACGTTCCCTGCTGGACCGGGGCAAAAGATCCATCGCACTTGATCTGAAGAACGCCAATGATCTGGATACCGCACTTCGCCTTATTGACACAGCCGATGCCCTGATCGAAGGATTCCGCCCCGGTGTGATGGAAAAACTGGGGCTCGGCCCGGATACCTGCCTGACCCGCAATCCAAAACTGGTCTATGGGCGCATGACGGGCTGGGGGCAGAATAGCCCGCTGGCCGACACGGCGGGGCATGACCTGAATTACATCGCCCTGTCCGGAGCGCTCTGGTATGCATCACGTCCCGGCCAAGCACCGCAGACCCCGCCAACTTTGGTGGGCGATATCGGCGGTGGGGCCATGTATCTTGTGGCAGGCGTTCTGGCAGGGCTCATCAATGCGCAACGCACTGGCGCAGGTACTGTCGTTGACGCGGCAATCTATGACGGCTCGGCCCATATGATGAACCTATTGATGACAATGCGCCAAACCGGCAACCTGTCTGAAACCCGGAGTCAAAGCCTGTTGGACGGTCCCCACTGGAGCAGAACCTACGCCTGCGCCTGCGGCGGCTATATTTCCGTGCAATGCCTCGAACCAAAATTCTACATGCAATTTCTAAGCTTACTGGGCCTCACAAACGATACCGAATTTCAACGGCAATACGACCCTGATCTATGGCCTTCGCTTTCACGCCGTCTGACCGATATCTTCGCCAGTCAACCTCGAGACCATTGGGAGGCCCTGTTTCAAGGAACAGATGCCTGCGTTGCCCCAGTTCTCAGCCCGGACGAAGCCCGCTCACACCCGATGAATACCCATCGCAACTGCTGGCAGGATTTTGACGGCGCATTTCAGGCCGCCGCCGCCCCACGGTTTTCAGGCCATCACTGGACCCCGAAACCCAGCCCCATGCGCGGCGAGCATACTAAAGAGATCCTCGCAGAGCTTGACAGCCTGCGCTGATCCGCACTTCATCTGGCCCAAAATATCCCGGGGGATGAATTGGCCGCAGGCCAAGAAGGGGGCTGGCCCCCTTTAACCTGCTTACTGCCCGCGCACCGTATCAATCATCAACTGAACATTCTCAGGATCGGCATCCGGCGTGATCCCATGTCCCAGGTTGAAGATGTGCGGCCCGTTCGAGAAAGCCTCGACAATCCGCCGCGTCTCATCCACCAGAGCCTGCCCACCGGTCACCATATGCGACGAGGCCAGGTTTCCCTGCACACAACCATCAACCTGTACATGTCTGGCGGCCCAATCGGGCGACACCGAGTTGTCCAGCGCGACGCAATCCACGCCCGTCGTCTTGGCAAACCCGACATACCCCTCCCCCGCCTCGCGCGGGAAACCGATCACCGGGATGCCGGGGTGACGTTCCTTGATGGCCTGCGTAATCACACGGCACGGTTCCACCGCGTATTTGCGAAACGCCTCACCTTTCAGGGAACCCGCCCAGCTGTCGAAAATCTTGACCACCTCGGCCCCGGCGTCGATCTGAGCCGACAGATACTCGATTGTTGCCGCCGTGATGCGATCCAGCAGCGCCTCGAATAAAACAGTATCGCTTTCTCGCAGAGCGTGAGCTGGTCCCTGATCGGGTGTTCCACGCCCGGCGATCATGTAGGTCGCGACTGTCCAGGGCGCGCCGGCAAACCCGATCAACGCGGTCTCAGACGGCAATTCTCGCGACAGGATCCGAACCGTTTCATAAACGGGCGACAATGTCTCATGAATCGCGTCAACCGGTTTCAGCGCATCAAACTCCGCGTGCCGCGTGATGGTCGATAAACGTGGGCCTTCACCGGTCACAAACCATAAATCCGCACCCAGCGCCTGCGGCACCAGCAGGATATCGGCAAACAGGATCGCAGCATCAAACCCATAGCGCCGGATTGGCTGCAATGTGACTTCGGCGGCCAGTTCCGGGTTATAGCATAAAGACAGAAAGTCCCCGGCCTGGGCACGGGTAGCCCGGTATTCCGGCAGATACCGGCCCGCCTGGCGCATCATCCAGATTGGCGGCACATCCTGTACTTCACCCGCCAGCGCCCGCAGCAGTTTCTTTGTCTCGGCCATTTTCGCCCCCAGTCTTCCGGTTTTCGCAACGGGTCGTCCTTCGGCGGCAATTTGTCAAGCTCAGCCCCCATTGTCAGGGCAATGTGACGCGACTAAAGCTGTGCACATGACTTTGACCCTGCCCACACCCGCATCGCCCCTCAGAATTGGCACCCGTGGTTCACCGCTGGCTCTGGCTCAGGCCTATGAAACCCGCCAACGCCTGAGCGATGCGTTTGATCTGCCCGAAGCGGCCTTTGAAATCGTCGTGATCAAAACAACCGGCGACAATCGCGCCATGATCGATGCGGATCGCCCGCTGAAGGAAATCGGCAACAAGGGCCTGTTCACCAAGGAAATCGAAGAGGCGATGTTGCGCGCCGAAATCGATATCGCCGTGCATTCAACGAAAGACATGCCTGTTGAACAGCCCCAAGGGCTGGTTCTGGACACATTCCTTCCGCGCGAGGATGTGCGTGACGCTTTCATCTCGCCGCGCCTTAACTCAATCCACGATCTGCCCGAAGGGGCTGTTGTGGGCACTTCGTCATTGCGGCGTCGGGCACAGCTGCTGAACCGGCGGCCGGATCTGAAAGTGGTCGAGTTTCGCGGGAACGTGCAGACGCGGCTGAAAAAGCTGGAAGCCGGGGTCGCGGATTGCACTTTTCTGGCCATGGCTGGCATTCGCCGTCTGGGCATGGACGAGGTTCCAGCCAGCGCCATTTCTCCGGATGACATGCTGCCCGCGATTGCACAAGGTACCATTGGCATCGAACGGCGCAGCAACGATATGCGCGCGGCCGAAATGCTTGAAGCGATTCGTCACGCGGAAACAGGATGGCGGCTGGCCGCCGAACGCACCTTGCTGGCCGCGCTGGACGGGTCTTGCGAAACTCCGATCGCTGGCCTGGCAGAGTTGGATGGAAACAACTTAAGGCTGCGCGGTGAAGTCCTGCGCCCAGATGGGTCGGAAATCGTGAACAGAGAAGTGACCGGTTCTGTCAAAGACGGGCCGGAAATGGCCCGCACGATGGCTGCGGAACTGTTGGAACAGGCGGGTCCAGGTTTTTTTGATTGGAAAAATTCAAATTAATTTAAGGCAGTGTGAACTTGATCACTGTGGCCACCGAGATTCTCGGGCATTAAAGTGACATACCGATGAGGAAGTCGGGTCAGTCTCGAAAGTATCGAAAAGTTTTCAGATTGCCGGTGATTTAATCAGTATTCGAGGGGGCGAGGCTGACCCCCGACTTCCAAAGGTAGCGGGTCGCTGTTGAACTCAACAGCGACCCGTTTACGTTGTATACATCCAACCTTCAGGAAATGGCATCAACCGCGTGACGGACGGCGATGCGTGTCTGTTCCAGATCCGCATCGGTGATCGCCAGCGACGGATAAAGCTTGCCCGGAGACTTGAAGATTCCATGGGCGCGCAGCACCGCATTATAAGTGGCGTTGCGCTGTGGATCATCGTGGTTTGCGCTGCGATAATCAAGGCACTCGGCGTTGGTGAAATAGATGTCAAACAAAGTCTCGTCACCGCAAATCCGATGCGCGATGCCCGCTTCATTTAAGGCGTCCGACTGAATCTGCTGCAAGTGTTTTCCAATTGCGCGCAAACGCTCATACGCGCCTTCACGCCGCAAAATCTCCATCGTCTTCAGCCCAGCGGCCGAGGCGACCGGATTCCCCGAGAGGGTACCCAACTGCATCAGCCAACCTTCTTCCCCGACCTTCGACTTATCGAAATGCTTCATGATCTCGACGCTGGCACCAAGCGCAGCCAGAGGGAAGCCGCCACCCGTGATCTTGCCCAAAGTGCAGATATCCGGTGTGACCCTGTATCGTTCCTGCGCCCCGCCATAAGCCAGCCGGAATCCGGTGACGATCTCATCAAAGATCAGCAACACACCATGTTGATCACACAGGGTTCGAAGGCCTTGCAAATATCCCGGCATTGGCGGAATGATCCGTTGCAAAGGCTCGACCATAATCGCGGCAACGTCGTCATTTTCATCCAGCAAAGCAGCGACGGCTTCCAGATCGTTAAAGGGCGCGATAAGCATCTGCTCGGCCACGCTGTCGGGGATACCGGCGCTGTCGGGAACAGCCTGCGGGAAATTAACTCTGCGGCTTGGGGCAAGGCTCATCTGCGCCTCGGCGCTCATACCGTGGTAACCGCCTTCAAACTTCAGGATCTTGCTGCGCCCGGTATAAGCCCGTGCCAGGCGGATCGCATACATGTCGGCTTCGCCTCCCGACGCGACAAAGCGCACCTGCTCGCAGCAGGGAACGGCGTCGATGATGGCCTCGGCCAGTTCGATTCCTTTTCTGTTATTGGCAAAAAACGTCATCCCTTTGGGCAGCTGTTCCAAAACGGCTTCCATCACTTCAGGGTGACCATGACCCAGCAGCATCGGACCCGACCCGATCAGGTAATCGACATATTCGTTGCCGTTTTCGTCCCAGACACGGCTGCCTTCACCACGGGCGATGATGATGCCCGGATCAAAGTTGCCAAACCCCCCGGCGGGTAGAACTTCGTTCGCGCGAGCAATCCATTCGGATTGTGATTGGATTTTCAGCATCTCAGTCGATCTCCAGAATTGGGGTGCCAAGGATATCGAGGTCCGGCACAACACCTAAACCCGGACCTTCGGGCGGAGCAATCCGGCCGTTTTCACGAATTGGTGCATCAGGACACAGACGCGGGGCCACGTAAGACGACAAGTCGCACGTGTTCATCAGAGAACCTTTCGGCGTCGACGCCGCAAAGTGAAGTGAAGCCGCAGTAATAATGTCAGACCCCCATGTGCATTCCGCGCATATCTCGGCACCCAGATGCACGGTCAGATCCCGTGCACGACGCATTGCCGACAATCCGCCGAATTTCGAAAGTTTAAGCGCCACCGCATCCATGCACCCCAGGTCATGCGCACGCAAAAGCGAGGCAAGATCAAAGGCACTCTCGTCGATTTTCATCGGAAGACCAGTAGCCTGACGGACAGCGGCACAGTCTTCCAGCGTTTTGCAGGGCTGTTCCAACATCACGTCCAGATGTGCCACCGCACGCCCGGTACGGGTCGCCTGCAATCGCGATGCTCCACAATTCCAGTCACCATATACCAACGGCCCGATTCCCACGGCTTCGCGCACTTTGATCAGCCGTTCGGCATCCGCCTGCCAATCTCCCTCGACGCCCAGCTTGACCTGAAACTGCCGGATTCCGGTTTGAAAAGCGGATTTGGCAATGCGCGCCATCTCGTCCGGTGCGATGCAGGTGATCGAATGATAGAGCGGCATATCCGCCTGCGTTCGCCCACCCAACACCGCATAAACCGGCAACCCTGCCGCCTGACCGAACAGGTCCCAAAGCGCGATATCGACGATCGATTTCGCGTATTGATGCCCTTGCAGAAACCCGTCCAGCTTGCGCATGGTGGCGTCTGCACCAAAAGGGGTGATCCCGAGAATTTCGGGCCCCATCTCAGCAATGGCACCTGGCACCCCGTCCGCATAGGCCGGCAGGTAATGCGGGATCGGGCAGACCTCACCCCATCCCTTGTGACCGGTGTCCGTTTCAAGGCTCAGGACATGGGATTTCACAGTGGCACAGGTCTTGCCTTCGGCCATATGGTACGTTTCGTGACTTGTCAGATCGACAGACCAGAGCGTTATCTTGTTGATTTTCAAGCGTATACTCCCACTGGATCACCTAATGTGCTTTCATCCGGATGAACGCCAAGTCCAGGCTCTTCTGGCAGGTGCAAGTGGCCATCAACATTCCGAGGCCCACGCCCCCCGGCAATATCGACCGTGATCATGTCCTGACAGGCCCATACGGCAAGGCAGTTGTCATCCGGGATGGTCGCGGCCAGATGCAATGCTTCGGTATCGGCCAGAACCGTACCGCCTGTGGCCATTACAAACATGTCTATCCCATGGGCCAGCGCGATATCCCGCATGCGTGCAGCCTTGGTCAGCCCGCCGACGCGGTTCAACTTGATTCCGAAAATCTGAGCCAGACCATCGCGGGCGATACGGGCCGCATCCTGCAAAGTCACAAGGCTTTCGTCCACTGAAACGGGTGACGGGTGAAGCCCCGAGATTGCAGCAATGTCATCCAGCGTCTCACAAGGTTGTTCGAACATGACATTCAGGTCCGCGCAGGTGCTCATCACACGCAACGCTTGCTGACGCGTCCAGCCACGATTGACATCGTAAAGAACGATTTCCCCGGGTCGCCGAATACTCTCGACATCGCGAACACGCGCGATGTCCCGTTCAACGTCACCACCGATCTTCACGGAATGGGCGATGTAGCCCCGCTGGCGGTAACGCTCTATGACCGCGCGCGTTTCGTCGACAGTTTTCGCCCCGACCGAGGACGCAATCGGGCGCGGTGTCCGCGATCCACCCCCCATCAGATCGGCAATCGGCACGCCCGCCGCCTGACCCGCGATATCCCAGCAGGCCATATCAATTGGGCTTTTGGCATAAAGGTGCCCGGGCAAGGCAAGATCCATAGCCCGTTCCACATCCAGAACCCGCCGCGGATCAAGGCCCAGAATGAACGGCGCCATCGTTTCAATCCCGGCGCGGATACCCGGACCATGCGCGGGCACATAGGTATGGCCCCATGGGGTCCCTTCACCCCAGCCAACAAACCCCGCATCGGTATCGATTTTCACGACTGTCGCGTCAAGCGTTTCGAATTTCAGCCGCCCGCCCGACAACCAATATGGATGCTCCAGTGGGAGGTCGACGTGAAATACTGTGATAGATTTGATCTTCATGCGATATCCATCCGGGGCAGATCACCCATGCCTTCACCGCGCCACAGAACATAAGTCAGGATCTGCTGATCTGTGGTGACCATGGCATGACTTTGCCAGCTTGCGTGCAAGCGTGTTTGATTGGCGCCAAGATATGTTTCGTTCCCATTGACCTTGAACAACGCACCTCCGCCAAGAATGAGGTAGAGTTCTTCGGCCTGATGGCTGTGCCAATCGTAATTCAGGCCAGCCCCCCAATATGCGATGTAGCCACGCAGGAGGGTCGAGTGAAAATGTCCGGTAGGACCGAACAGCTCATAATAGCCGTATCGGTTCAGGAAATCCGCACCAACTTCGTCTTCGGTGTAGGTATGTTTCCAATGTGCCAGATGCGCCGTCGCATTGACCGCCGCGATCAAGTCACGGGTTGGCGTGTCTTCAACAAGATCGAAGGCTGCCACCAGCCTCGTTGCGGGAATGGGTGCGGCATCCAACCCCGTCGGGGTCAGATCACCCGGCCAAGGCGCGAACGCAGCAAGGCCCGGATGCGCATGGTGCATTTGACGGGCAGCTTCGAGAACATCGTCAAGCGTCATGGCATCACCACGATGTTGCCGGTGTGCTCTTTCGCGATGAACGCGGCTTGTGCTTCTCGGAGATCCTCCAGCGCGTATGTCGCGGCAAGCGCTGGCTTGATCTCACCAGCCTCGATGTATGTTACGAGGTTCTTCATGACCTGAGGGTCAATGACGGTCGAACCGGTGAAGGTCAGGTCGCGCAGGTAGAATGTGCGCAGATCAAGTTCGACGATCGGGCCTGCAATTGCGCCCGAACAGGTATAGCGGCCACCCCGTTCCAATATGTCGATCAGGTTCGGCCAGTATGGTCCGCCCACGACATCTGCGACCACACTGATCTTTTCCACGCCCAGCGCCTCGCGCAGGTTCGCAGGAGCGCGTGGCAGAATGACGTCAGGGCCAAGCCTGGCCACGTCCGCGTGTTTGGATTCGGATGCCATCGCGATCACACGCGCGCCGCGCCGTTTGGCCAGTTGCACAAGCGCACCGCCCACACCGCCGGAAGCACCTGGAACCAAAACCGTATCCTCGCCGGTCACATTGGCACGGGTCAACATGCCTTCGGCGGTGGAGTAAGAGCAGGAAAAAGTTGCCAGTTCAGCATCCGTCAGATTCGAGGTGATTGCCACAGCATTCACCGCCAGAGTTGTCGCGTATTCGGCAAAACCACCATCCCGTTCCGAGCCGAAATAACCAGTCTTGTCCATATTGTCGGGTTCCACCGGATCGCGCAGCCAGCCATCCGTGATGACACGCTCGCCAATACGCGCCTGGTCAACACCTTCGCCGACGGAAACGATATGCCCGCAGATATCGGCCCCTTGAATTCGCGGGAAGGTGATCGGATTACCGCCCCAGGTGGGATCTTCTTCGCCAACCTCTTCAAACGCACCACCGGTCGTTGCGGCTGTGACCGTCTTGGAGTACCAACCCGACCGCGTGTTGACGTCCGTATTGTTCAGGCCACATGCCGCAACCTTGATCAGCACCTCACCCTCCGCAGGTTCAGGACGCGGCCAGTTATCGTGCCAAACTATCTGCTCTAAACCTCCATGGCCCATCGTGACCATGGCTTTCATTGTGGCGGGCAGGCTCATCAGGCGGTCTCCACTAATGCGTCTGTGCGGGGCAGCAGGCTGTCGGGATCGTAGGCGGGCTCATCCAGTACTCGGGCCGGACGCGGCTTGCCGTGAATCACGACCTCCAATTCGGTTCCCACTTTTGCTGCTTGGGGTTTGATGTATGCAAAGGCCAATATCTTACCGACCGTGTGGCCGAATGCGACCGAAGCCGTCGAGCCTATGACACGCCCGTCCAGCATCACCGCCTCGCCTCCATGGCCGTCAATTTCGCCATCCGGCTCGATTTGCAGATAGGCACATATCCATGGCAAATCGGTGTTCAACGTCTTGTCCTTGCCCAGGTAATCCTTGTCCGTTCGGGCAAAGCGCAGCACGCCAGCCTCGGCCAGAGTGACCTCGTTGGTCAGCTCACCTGCCCCTTTGAAGCCCTTCTCCATCCGCATCACGTTCATGGCGAAACTGCCATAGTCCGCAATGCCATACGCTTCGCCCGCAGCCCATAGCGCATTGTAGACATCAAGGCAGGCAGCGTTAGGCATATGCAGTTCCCAACCCAGTTCGCCCGCATAAGACATGCGAAACGCCCAGAGTTTATGACCGGCAATTGTGACCTCCTGCGCTGACAGCCAGCGGAACCCGGCATTGCTCAGATCGGTATCCGTACAGCGCGCCAGAACTTCGCGTGATCGGGGACCGTTCAGCGACAAGGCCGACCAATCAGAAGACAGCGCGGTGATTTGCACAACTTCACCCTTGCGATGATGCGCCAGATGATCAAGCAAGCGCTGTTCGAAGAACGCTGCACAGACCAGATAGAAGCGGTCTTCGGCCATGCGGACAATCGTTGTCTCTAACTCGATCCGGCCACGACGGTTCAACATATGGGTCAGCGTGATCGAGCCAACCTTTTGCGGCATCCTGTTAGCAGTCATCCGATCCAACAGGGTATAGGCATCGGGCCCCGATACTTCGACTTTGGTGAAGGCGGTGACATCCATGATGCCGACACGTTCGCGCACTGCTTTGACCTCGGCCGCAACCATGTCGTCGGCAGGAGTGCGGCGGAAGGAATAGTGATCGCGTTGTTCCACACCATCGCGGGCGAACCAGCGGGGGCGCTCAAAGCCATAGACCTCTTCATGTACCGCGCCCTTGGATTTCAGCATCTCGTACAGTGGCGACGGCTTGATCGGACGCCCTGCAAGTCGATTGAGGTGTGGAAACGGGATTTCGTGCCGCAAGCAATAATCTTCTTCCGCCTTGGTCACCTGCCAGTCTTTGGTGGCATAGCTGCCAAAGCGGCGCGGATCGAAATCCCGCATCGAGATATCGGCAGCCCCATGCACCATCCAGCGCGCCAGTTCTCGGGTCAGACCCGGGCCCCAACCGATCCCGATCTGCGTTCCGCAACAGCACCAGTAATTTCGCACACCCGGAGCAGGCCCGATCAGGGGGTTGCCGTCCGGCGGGTGCGAAATCGCCCCATGCACATCGCGTTGAATACCCAGTTCCGCAAAGATCGGCATCCGGTTCAGGCTTTCCTCTAGCCATGGCATTACCCGGTCATAATCCGCGTCGAACAACCAGTTCTCGTACTCCCACGGGCAATGATCATGCCAGACCGAGTTCGGATTCTCTTTCTCGTATATTCCGATCAGGCCACGCTGCTGCTCCATCCGGATATAACCCGAGACTTTGCGGTCATCGCGGATCACCGGCAGTTCTTTGTCCAGGTTCTGGAATTCCGGCACCGGCTCGGTCACGAAATAATGGTGTGTCATTGACGTCATGGGCAGTTGCAGCCCGGACCATTCGCCCATCTGGCGCGCGTAGGTGCCTCCTGCGTTCACCACATGCTCGCAGGTGATGGTGCCCCGTTCGGTCTCAACAATCCATTCACCGTTTGCGCCCTGCGTGATGTTCGTCGCCCGGCAACTGCGGAAGATGCGCACGCCTTTCTGGCGTGCCCCGGTTGCCATCGCCATGGTCACGTTTGTCGGGTCCACATGCCCGTCATCCGGCGTGTGCAGAGCGCCAAGAACACCTTCAAGGTTATAAAACGGATGCAGTTCGGCCACCTTCTCGGGACCGACAAGTTCGATATTGAAGCCCAGCGACCGGCCCACCGACAGCGTGTGGCGCAGCCAATCCATCTCATCCTCGGTATAAGCAAGGCGGAACGAGCCGCAGCCATGCCATGTGACAGGCTGACCTGTCTCCGCCTCAAGCAGGCCGGAATACAAACCGATGTTATAATCGACGCATTTGCCCAGACCAAAGCTTGAGGTTGAATGCGTAATCTGCCCCGCCGCATGCCATGTACTGCCGCTGGTCAGCTCGGCCTTTTCCAGCAGAACAGTCTCTTCGCCCCAGCCTTCATGGGCCAGATGGTAGGCCAGACCAACGCCCATGACGCCGCCTCCGACGATGACCACACGTGCGTGTGACGGCAGTTCATTCCCGGACATGATTTTTCCTCTTCCCGAGTCGCTTTTCTGCTCGACAGGCTAATTCCACATTTGTACCATCGTCAATCATGAATGACACAAATGTATCATCAACTGTTCTGGATCGCCTGACCGAAGAGTGGGACGCCCTGACCCCTGAGGCGCAGAAAGCCGCGCGTTACGTTCTGGAAAACCCTACGGATGTAGGGGTTTCAACCGTGCGCGAAATTGCCGAGGCGGCAAAGGTCAAGCCCAACACATTCGTGCGCATGGCGCGGCAAGTGGGGTTTGAAGGGTACGAAGATTTTCGCGAACCCTTTCGCGACGCGATCCGAAAAGGGCGCGTGTCGTTTCCAGACCGCGCCAGATGGCTTCAGGACATCGGCAAATCCGGTGAATTGGGCGGGCTGTATGCCGATATGATCGGTGCCGCAATCCGGAATATCGAGGAAACATTTGCAGGGATCGACGCGACCCGCCTGAAATCTGCTGCCGAAATCATCTGGAATTCTCGCCAGATTTTCACACTCGGCGTAGGCGTCAACAACTCCAACGCGCGCAACTTTACTTATCTGGCTTCGACCGGGATGAAGCAGTTTCATGCAATCCCCCGCCCCGGTTCAACCCCAATGGACGATCTGGCCTGGGCCGATGAGCAGGACGTGCTGATTGCGATCACCTGTCATCCCTACCGCACCGAAGTGATCGAGGCGGTCAAACTGGCACGTCAGCAGGGCCTGACTGTCATCGGTATCTCGGACAGTCCGGCCAGCCCTGTGATCCGGAACGCCCATCACGGGTTTGTCGTCGCAGCAGATACCCCACAGTTTTTCCCGTCATCCGTTTCGACCATCGCGCTGCTGGAAACGCTGCTGTCTTTCGTGATCGCGGTATCCAGCGACGAGATCGTCGAACGGGTCGAACGTTTCCATCGTCGTCGCCATCAGCTTGGCATCTATGCGGAGGAACCCGAATGAACGCACCGCTGACACACTCACTGGACGCGCGATATTATACCGACCCCGCCATTTTCGAGAAGGAGATGCAGGGGCTTTTGGCCCGAACATGGCAGTTCGCAGGCCATGTCGCGCAGGTTCGGGAAACAGGAGATTACTTTGCCTTCGAGATTGCCGGGCAAAACCTGTTCTGCATTCGCGGGCGCGATGGCGAAATTCGCACTTTCTATAATGTCTGCCAGCACCGTGCGCATGAAATGGTCTCGGGCACAGGCAACACCCGCGTTGTCGTCTGTCCCTATCACGCGTGGACCTATGAATTGTCAGGTCAGTTGCGCGCGGGTCCAAATATCAAATCCGTCCCCGGATTTGACCGCAGTGCGATCTGCCTGACGGCGGTCCGGACCGAAATCTTCAATGGGTTCATCTTCGTCAATCTCGACGACAAGGCAGCCCCGATGGATGACTGGTATCCCGGAGTACGGCAGGAAATCCGTGCATTCGTCCCGCATATCGACGAACTCGAGCCGCTGGAATGGGTCGAGATTCCGGAACACTGCAACTGGAAGGTCAGCGTCGAGAATTATTCGGAATGCTATCACTGCCCGAGCAACCACCCGACTTTCGCTGAAGGTGTCGTCAAGCCCGAAACCTACGACATCCAACCCGATGCAGGCGGCGGTTTCGTGCTGCGCCACACGACCGAATGTCAGAGCCTCGACAAGATGACTTACCCAATCGACCTGTCGGTGCCTCATGCGGGCGATTACCAGTCTTGGTTCCTGTGGCCGATGTTTTCGTTCCAGTGCTATCCGGGCAATGTGCTGAACACATATCACTGGCGCGCAAATGACACGGATCACTGCACCGTCTGGCGCGGTTGGTACACTGAAGGTGGTTCGGAAAGCGCGGTGATCCGGCAACTGGCCGTTCAGGACAGGGAAACAACGGTCGAAGAAGACATCCGGCTTGTGGAATCCGTGCATCGCGGCCTCAGATCCCGTGGTTACTGCCCCGGCCCGCTGGTGCTGGATCCGGGCTGCGGTGTGATGTCCGAACACTCAATCGCCAAGTTGCAACAATGGATGCGCGAGGCCGTGGAATGAAACCCACCCCAGGCAGACATAACCTGCTTGCCCTACCCTTGAGCGGGTAGATCAACCACGCTGATGCCCAAGGACTGGCACCCTTGCGAAATTGACCGGATTTTGCCCAAAGCACTTGGGTATATCGACATAGTGGACATGCCGGACCGGGTATACAGGTGCACCACCGGATGAAATCACACTACGATCCCGCATACAAACACCGCCTGACACGCTGACAAACCGGAGACCCGTAATGGCCGACTTATTTGACGAAGACCTGTTCCTGAAAGGGTTGGAACAACGGAAGAATACACTGGGCGCGGACTATGTGGAAAAGAACCTTGCAGCAGCAGATGATTTCACCCGCCCGTTTCAGGAAGCCATGACCGCCTGGTGCTGGGGTTTTGGCTGGGGGGATGACGTGATCGACGCAAAAACGCGGTCGATGATGAACCTGTCCATGATCGGAGCACTGGGAAAGATGCATGAATGGGAAATCCACTGCCGGGGTGCCATCACCAACGGGGTGACCAAAGAAGAAATACGCGCCATCATCCACGTGGTCGGGATTTATTGCGGCGTTCCGCAGGCGTTGGAGTGTTTCCGCGTCGCCCGCAAAGTGCTGGACGACAATTAGACGCCATCACAGACCTGCTTCGGCCAACAGTCGTGCACCTTCGTCATAGTATTTTCTGTTTTTGAAACAGCCCGGCCAGGCCCAGCGCTCTGCCGTGAAACCGGGCTGCAATTCCAGGATGCGACGGGCGTGCCGGCGTGCCAGTGACTGGTTGCCAGCGGCGGCGGACAACATGCATAACACAACCCGCGCCCGCACGCTGCCGGGGTCCACTCGCAAGACATTATGCGCGTGCTGCCATGCTGCCTTGTCTCCGGAGAGGGCAAGGGTCATGGACAGGTTCGCCTCGATCCAGATCGGCGGGTGCGGCGTTAACGCGAGGGCCTGCCGATACGTGGCTATTCCGTCCTCAAGCCGGTCATCATACATCAACAAGACACCATAATAGCCCAGCAATTCGGGGCTGCTGTGGAACCTCTCAAGTACCTTGCGCATCAGCTGGCAAGCCTCGGCAGTATGGCCAGCAACACTGTGGGTAAACGCTTCGAGTGCGGCGCAATAAGGATCCGCCGGGTGTTTTTCACGCATGACGGCGCAGTCGGCATCGACCAGAGCCAGCGTTTTTTCCGGCGAATCTTCCATGCCCAACCGGATCAGATCCAGGCGGCAGAATCCGACAGCGATCCGCGCAGGCAGATAGTCCGGATCGCGCTGCAAACAGACCTCATACTGGCGGATGGCACGAAACAGGCCGTCCTTGGTCGTAAGGCTCTCCTGAATGCGACCATTCTGAAATGCCGTCCAAACTTCGGTGGATGTGGCGCGTGCTGACCAGATGTCGGACCAGTGACCATCCCGCAGCCGTAGTTGAAGCGCTTCGACAACTTTCATTGCGATTTCTTCAACGGCGTCAAACGTATCCTTTTCCCGAAACCGGAAACGTTCGGTCCATAGGCACACCTGATCCACGGTTGATGTTAATTGTGCCGCCACCCGCAGTCCTTCGGCCGCTACCACGCTGCCGCTTAGCATATAGCCGTCGACAGGCCCTTCTTGCCTGCGCGCATCACGCAATTCGATGACATCCGACAACGTACCCAAGAGGAAAAGCAATTCGTCCCGTATCGACGCCGCCGCAACGTTGATATTGTTATCGTCACCAATTACTTCAAACGGCTCGACTACAATTGCAGGTCTCTGATGCCCCCAATGGGATGGAAAGCGCGCGCCAACCGGGACAGGCGCATTTTCATCAAAACCAACGTCCCAATACGCTTGCCGTTCAACTGCCAACCAGTCTTCAAATTCCGGGTCTGCAACATCCAACCCTTCCAGAAGCTCGGCGCGATCCGGTTGAAGCGGTTCATCAAACAAATCGATTTCAAGCGCTTTCAGGTCGATGGAGACATTCTCGCGCCCGATGTCCAGAAACTCCAGCTTGAACCCGGCCAGATGCTTGGTCAGAACACTAAGTTCCTTGCGCAACGAAGCTGCACCCTGCGCGGGTGAGCTTTTGCTCCAAAGCTTGTCTTGCAGCCAGGCCCTGCTGCGAACAGCATTCTTAGACAACAACACCAAGGCGAGAAGCGCTTTCGCCTTGGTGCCGCGTGGTGTTGCATCCTGGCCGTCGTTGCAAATCACCTGAAACGGACCGGTCAGGAATATCTTGGTTTTTGCCTTACTCAAATAAACTCCTCAGGCAAGTTCAGATACTGCAATCAGGAACCACAGCCATAAACGACAATGCCACCCATCGCTTCATAGGCCAGCTTGCAGCACCATGACTCGTGATCGGGATTTGGGTCTGGCTCTTTATCGCTCAGATCAGGGATTACGATATGAACCTTGTTCTTGGAATCATAAACAAACTCCACCGCAGGATTACCGACATCAGCAAGGATTTCATGAATCTGCCGCTCAGCCGCGTCGCGACCCTCTTGTGACCCCAGCGCGTTGCTCCGGGCGGCGTTCAGAACTTCACACCCAAGATCCTTAAGTGTGTATTTCGGATTAATAGTCAAACGAGCCATACTAAAAGTCCTTTCTTAACAACCACAACCATTTGTATAACCCGTTACATACCTATCCGGAAACAAAAATGACCGACGCGCTGATTGAACTGGCCGAAAACGCAGGGATTATTTCCGGACCTTCTTTTGCTGAATTTCCCAAAGGTGCTCCGATCCACACCGCCTTTCGCATGGTCAATTTGCGAAACGGAACAGTGCCACCCGCTGGCGCAATGAAACATCGCGTGTCCTTTGGCACAGCGCGTAACCGGAACGAAGCCGCCCGGCTTTCGGGTTTCGAAGCGATCGAACGTTATGCGCTGCAATACAGCGCGGATTCGCCCGAAACCCGCGAAAGCCTGATTTCATCGGATGGTGCCACGCATGTTCTGCCAAATGATGCCCTTGCTCTGGGTGCGCCGGGCAGCGATGGGCAGATCACGTCGAAGGGGGCCGCAGCCGGACCAACGCATGAGGCCGCTGCGTTATGGGCCGCATTTGAATGCCTGGAACACGCGCTTGGACCACGCGGTTTCGACCAAGTGTTGCCCGAAACAGCGTTGCCGCGTGATCTGACCCGCTGGCTGAACACCTACCTGCGTCATCTGAGCGTTCACGTTCGCATGGTTTCGGGCGTCGGCCTGCTACTGCGTGCGGTCTGCGCCGATGCGGATGGCGGGCGACCAACCTATGGAACGGCTTTTTCCGCCGATCTGGCGACAGGTGTCTGGCACGCGGCATGCGAAGCGGTTGTGTCCTGGCGCAATATGGTGACGCTTGACCACACCGGCGTGACAGATGACGCGATGAATGAGGAACAGGCGCGCTTGTTCCGACTGTATCGCGGCGCGCGAACCGATCGCCCGACAACTCCGGCATCCTCTTTCGATGTGGACGCCTGGCAGAGTCCCGACCCGACGCTGATGACTGTGTTGACAGCGGCGGCCAACGCTGCCGGTCGCCCGATTGCCATATTCGATATGACCGCGCCGGAAATACCTTTGCCCGTTGTCAAAGCCGTGCCGGTTTGAAACCTTTTCAGTGACTGAATTGGCAAGTTGGCGCTACGTTGCCAAAGACCTCAGTTTCGGTCCGGTCCGCAAATTCAGAAATCTGTTTGCATCGTTGGGTTTCCGGCAGTCCACAAACGATATCGCTTGGATCAACAGGCGGGACTTCAACAAATTCGACCCTTGTGATCGCGCGTGGATTGGCCGCCACTGTTATCAAAGGGCCAACCTCGATCAGGCCGGCAAGCGCATAACCCGACGCAGGCCGTGCGGTCGACCCTGTTCCCATGGTGATATCGTCCAGAAACCGCGGATCATCGTCGCCCGGCCCGAACTCAAGGCGCATGGGCATTCCCGCTTCACCGCGCGGATAACGCACCCAATCTGTCGGCACATTCACCGCATCCACGAACAGTTCGGACATGTGAAACGCCCGAATATAAAGCCCCAGAGGATTCGCGAACGCCATCGCGCGCCCTGTCGGTGTCGCTGTGCCCCTGGAGAAGGCCAGATCAAGGGCTTCACCCGCCAACCCAGATCCCGCATGGCGACAATACAAATCCTTCCGGTCGGCAAAATGTAACACTTCATCAAGCCGCGCGGGCCTTCTGTTTTCACCATTGCCGACAACATAGGGGAATGAGGAAAGATGCATTATGGCGATCAGGTCGCTCAGGCTGTTCGTCTCTCTGATCATGAACAGAGCATGTTCGATATTCAACGGATGCTCTGGTGGGTGGGCAAAATCTGTTCCCACCAGTCTTTTGTGAAAACGAGCGATGCGTTGAGGCACGTCCAATGCGCACCAGTCTGCTCGCGAAACCCTGAACAACTCTTCGCAGGAATATGAACATCTAGATACGGTTTCGACGACCGAAAGGAAGTGATCCAGATCGAACACTGCCATGGTTCTCCACCACTCCATCAGTTCGGTCGTGGCGACAAAGCGCTTCGGCCGCATTTTACCTTCGGAATCGGGCCGTAAAATCAGCGCATATTCCAGAAATTCATTGTGCAGCTCAGCCCTGCTTGCCCAACCCTGATCCGAAAGGCTGGCGGCCAACTCCTCGCCCAGACAATCCCGAGGCTCGCGCGGGTTGGCAGACCATTTAAACCCCGTCGATATCTGACCATCGACGATGTCGTCTGGGTCCATGACCAGGAACGGGCTCACTCCATTGCTATTGAAGATTCCTTCAATTCTCGAGTTCCAGTCCGACAGGGCAGCTTCACTCACGCCCCTATCGGCGCAACCTGGCGATTGAAAAACGGCCATCGAGGAACACCGATCTGTATCTGAAACGCAGGGCTGATCCGCCATCAATATTTGCCACGGCAGCTCCAGCCTGGTTCGAGAGATCATCATCGTTGACGGGCACGGAAGCATCATGAAAAATCTTCCTCCGAAAAAATCTGAAACCTCATCCGCCCCAACCTGCCTGCTCTGGCAGATGGCGGGTCCACCACAACTCAGGCGAACTATTGGCTACGTGGATTTCACTGCCAGAAGACCGATTTCCCGAGATGCTGAGATGATCGCCGTCAAAGGTCTCCAGCGACACTTTCGATGACGCCGGTGATTTTGCCATATGCTCTGCCAGTATTCCGACCGCGATACGCTCACCCATCCGGATACTGTCAAAATAATCGCTGTAGAAATGAACCCCTGCCAGATTGCGCCCAAGTGCAATATTCGCAGCCAACTTGTTCAGCTCGCCATTTAGCGTCAGGCAGTCTGCACTGTCTTCCGGTCGGGTCGAGTCGATCAGGGTCTTACCCCCCGCAGCTGGCACAAGGACCCGAGGCAGACCAGCCGCAGCCAAAGACACCCGTGATCCATCCAAAGCGTGCGTTCTGAAGAAAGCCTTGAGCACTGTGACGCATGCCCCGGCAACGGCACCATGAGCCGCCCCATAAGACGGGTGCATTGGCGACCCTTCGGGGTAAGCAACCGGCAGCAGCAAGTTACGGTCATTTCGCGGCAAGCCCTTATGGGAAATGGCGTTATGCGCAAACCGCTTCACCGAAGGCGAGGCGGCGATTGCATCCATAAGGCTGAAACCTTCGCTTGCCGCCGCTTCGAGTTTTCCCAGATGGGTCGCGGCAAAAGGCTCGGCCGCGCCAAGGGTTGCGCCGTGACCGTTCGCCATCAAACTCGTAACACTGCCCAGCTTTTCAGGCCGGGCACGATTGTGCACCTGAAACGTCTGGCGTTTCGCGGCCCTCAGGGCCCGTGCCCCGGCTTCCGTCAACAGGGACAGTACGTGCGCGCCGCCGCAGGCAGAGCCTGGATCACGCACACCGGCATATCCATCCTCGGGCAAACCTTCATCTGTCGGCGTGCCCTGTCCCAGCATCAGCAGGCAGGCATTGAAAAAAGCCTGATAGATTCTGTCAAAATGCACGTAAGAGGCAAGGTCGCGCGGTGTTTCAATGAATTTCGTTCCCTCGCTCTCAAAGGCTTGTTCAGCCGTCGTGTCCGCCCCGTTCTGAACGTCCAGCCACTCAGCCCAATCCCGCAGATAGTCCACGCCCGCCGCCTGCGGCTGGATTTTCTGGTCGATCCTCAAAGCGCCGAAGGGAACAGCCCCGACGGCCATTGCCTGCGTCAGCTTTTGCTTTTGTCGGCGCGCTTGATCTGCTGTCAGTGGATCGTGGCCTTGTACCAGGAACTGCGACAGATACGGTCCCTGTGCACAGCCCTGCGAGCAACCGCGAAACAGGGTTTGAGGGGTCAGGCCGCCACCGTCCCGAACCCGCCGCGCCGCCGAAACCTTTCCAATCTCTGCGCCATCAGCGTCCCGAGGGCTGCCATCGCGACGGAACCATTCCATCTGACAAAGGGCACCCGCCACGTTGGCCGCATCACTGACACCATCCCTGATGGATTCGAACGGCACATCCCGCAGATAGGCCATCGCGTAAATCTCGGCCATCTCCGCCGCCAACTCATCCGATCCAAGCCGGGGCGCGGGTGCAATTCCCAACCCCCCCGCGTCACATCCGTTGAGACCAAGCCGATGGCCCAGGATTGGCCCTTCCCACGCACGCCACCTAAATTCACCACCCTCTGATGGCGCGGTGCGGAAGGGCCCGGAGTAGGCTGGCGTGTCGAACAACGCCAACCGATTGCCATGATTGTCGGTGCAGGTCGGATCAGCCACTTCTTCCAGAAACTCGGTATAGACCTGCGCGTCGACAATCCCGTTCACGTCATGACGCAAACCCTTCGAGAAATTCGTGGGCCATGTCCCTTCAAAAAGGTCCGATTCACCGTTGTGATCCTTGAAAACCTCCTGAGTGGAACGCGCCAACACACTCAAACGGCGCCGACCCCGGCTTACCTTTTGATTGGCTTCATCAGGGTTCTGCCATGGTTCAGACGGAACGGTATGTTGCGACATGATGTTCTCCTCATCGACGAAGGAACGAATCGCATCACGGCGTTACCGGATCGTGACTTCCAAAAAGAGAATGTGTTTTCTATGCTTTTTCAATAAGTTGCTGAATTCGCACTGGCGCACGGAACGCAATCACGCAAAAACTCGTGACTCGGTTCCACGTTGCAAAGCCAACCGAGCACTTGAACTCCGCTGTAGACTTGCCACGTTCAAATTCTCGCACATCAGGCCAGATGCCACAGGCAAGGCCCGCGATTCTAAGGATATTACGAACTGCATTGGGTCTGAAGAAAGTGAACCAAGTCTTGCCAATGGAGGATGCAAACCGGCGCGATTCCGTTCTATTTCAAAGAGTTCGGACAGATCTGTAAAAAAAACCAAACTTTGCGGAATTGACCTTGTATTTCCGTTGCTTGCACGGATATACCCGTCGGCGGAGACGTGGCCGAGTGGTCGAAGGCGCTCCCCTGCTAAGGGAGTAGGCCCGGAAGGGTCTCGAGGGTTCGAATCCCTTCGTCTCCGCCACTTACCTTTGTTTTTTAGCGGATAATTGCGAGTTTTTTCATTTTACCCGCCAAAAAACCCGCCAAAAACTAAATAGTCGGCAAAACCACATTTCGGCACGCATTACCAAGCAAACTAAGGATTTTTTTCGTCGATGAAGCTCGCTGCACACTATTCCCACTACAATGGTCTTGAGTGGTTGGTTTATCATCACGCGGACTACTGGGACGAAATTCAGGACGTGATTGCTTCGGTCGAAGCGGAGGCTTGCAAAACCAAGGTGTCCAAAGAGAAAAGGACGTTAGACAAGCTACTTTATAGCCCGGACGCCATGAATGATGCATTCCGTGCCGAGTTTGGGAAGAGGCAGTGGGATAAGGCGGGCCGAAACTACTACTACGTAACCGACGATGCCGACACAAATCGCAAACTCTCAAAGTTGGACTTTCGAGCGCAACGTGAATACCTCACCGCAGAGGGCCGTCCTTTGATTGAGACGTATAACTCTGCAGATTTTCGCAAGGACCGTGTTTCTGTTGAAGTGCAGTTTGGCAAGTATTCCTTTGTGCAATTTGATCTCTTCATCAAACATACTGCCGACTTTATGCACGACAGAATTGATCTGGGAATTGAGATTGTTCCCACGAAAGTACTTGAGGAACAGATGTCTAGCGGCCCCCCATATTATGAAAAACATCTTCACGAGATCGTAAGGCAAGGTCGAACCTTTCCTCCCGTACCCCTCATTTTGTTGGGGGTTGAGCCTTGAGTAAAAAATCTGGGTTGATGCTATTAGAGGAGATGGACTGGGAAATTCAATCCATCAATTTCGCCGATGTTATTGTGCGAGAAGAGTTTTCGAATGAAATCCAAGAATTGGCGCAGATACTTACCGCGTCAGACTTTTCAGTTGAAAACAGCATAATCAAGCGAGGCGGCGGCTTAGCGGACCAAACGCAAGAGTTGACTGCTGCATTGAACGAAAACAACTGGTGGAAAAACAATATTACCGTAAGCAACACGATCGAGTTTCAGTCTCAGTTCGACCCAATTGTATCGAGTTCGACTTCTCATGAGATCGATCATCTAAAAAAGAACACTTCCGGTCAGGTTGTTGCGCTAGAGATTGAGTGGAACAACAAGGACGAGTTCTTTGACAGGGATTTTCAGTCAATTAGGCGCTTGTATGAGCTAAATGTAATTGACCTGGGGATCATAGTCACGCGCAGTCAGAATTTAGAGGATAGTCTTTTGCAGATGATCACCAGCTACTTTGAGCGGTGGGAAATTCAGCAACTCGACGACTTCGACAAACTGCACAAACATTTCACAGATGAGCGAGGTAGAGACAAGTTCTCATTCCCTACCAATGCTCAAGCAAAAGCTATTTTAGCTAGTGAACGACATCCAGATAAAACCTTCGCGCAAGCGAGTGCTGAGGTTTTTAAGGCTAACAAGTTTGGTGGTACGACTACGAACTGGAGGCAACTGCAAAAACGTATCCATCGGCGTGATGCGGGGCGAACTCCAATGCTGTTCCTTGGTATGCCGCAATCCTTGTTCAAATAGTCATTCAGCAGCAAATTTTTCTTTATTTTTTGGCCGGTTGAGTGCGCCATTGACAGTCGCCGCGATTGTCATCCCTACGGTAATCGGCTTTACCAACGAAGTTATCTTGTTCTTTGCAAGACCGGCTTCGGTTTCTGCACCGTAAAGTTCGGCGTAAACTAGTGACCGAGCCTCTTCTACAGCTAGCGACGTATACAACTCGCTCGACATAGCTTGATCTGCTAAATCGCCTAAAGCATCGATGAAATCAAATGGATGTGTACCGTTTGCCTCCCTGGCCCATGTGGACTGAAGTGTCGACAACTGGTAGTTTTTGAGTTCTAAAATCGTTCGTTGCTGCAGACCCCAAACAAAAGCAGTAATATTTTCAGATATCAATGATGCAGATTGTAGTAGCTTGTCTGTCTGAAAGTTCCGTCGCTCAATGCGTTTCGAGTCCCCAAAATAGAAACCTACTCCCCATTGCTGTGGGCCATCTATGTTCGCCAGCTCGAAACGAGTTCCGCTTTTGAAACGAAGATTGGGTATGGCAAATCTAAATCGCCTTCCGCTGGGATACACTCTGCCAACTGTATCTGGCGTGGTTTCAATGGGTGTAGCTTTGGAGAGAAGCGAATTTGCATCGATGCTCGACGGCAGTTTGAGCTCGTCACAGCTAGTACCCTTTACTGCCTCCGCCACTAGATAAGTGAAAATCGGCGGGATCGCATTGCCCACCATTTTGAGCTTCTCAGCATGACTTTTTCCCAAGAATTGGAAAGTTGCTGGAAAACTCTGCAGCGAAGCTCTTTCCCGCACCGAAAGGCGCCGATAGTTTTGCGTCTCCGTATCAAGGATCACAAGGCTTTCGCGAGAGACGCGTGTGCATGTAGCTGTAACCGTGCGACTAGTTCGGTCGAGAGGATCAGGGAAAGGCATTCCGTTATAAACGGGATGTGCAACCTTCATATCCCTGTTGAAACGTTCTTCTTCCCAACTGAGGGCTGCTTCTTTTTCATTATCAGAAACTGTTAGTTTTGTTGGGCTATGAAAACATGGATCGACACTTTGTGCGAGATTGCTGACAACATCTCCTAAAGTTCGCACCGGAAGTTTTTTTCCATAAGATCGAAGAAGTTTAAAATCAAAATTGCCAACGATACAGCGTTTGCGCCTTTGGGGAATTCCAAAGTTCGCCATATCAAAAATCTCGATGTTTGCTTCTTCGAGAAGGTCGCTGTACTCATCCAGAGCGTTTCCTTCAGAAAGCTCAGTCTCAAGGACTTTCTTCACTCGGGGAACATTCTCAAACGCCCAATGGGTGGGTTTTAGCGCGCGCACTGCCTCAAAAAAGCACTTTATGTCTTTGAGCCCGTCCGTGATGTCGCCAGAGCCACCTCGGTTCGAATACGAGAATTGTGTGCATGGAGGGCTCCCGACGACCAGATCAATTTCGTCGGGCAATTCGTTCATCTCTAATTTGCGGATATCCACGACTTTTACCGTCGACTGACCATTTGCTCGATGTGTGTCGGCGGCTGGTTGCCACCACTCATACGAGCAGACCAGTTCAATACCTGCCATCTTTAATCCAACGGCCCAACCTCCGACCCCGGCATAAAGATCAATTGCTCTCACTCGACGACCCTCTTTTTCACATGCCTAGCATGGCAGAGAAGTAAGATCTAGCCCAAAATCACCTTAGCGCCTCGGAAACCGTCCATAGCAGCACAGAACTCCCATCAACAAGAACCCTGATCTGGACCTGTCCCGTTTTTTTGCCGCCCCAAGTGCTCGTTTAAGCCACTTTCCTTTCGAATGCGACAGGGCTTTTCCAGCCCAATGCTGAGT